>JAQYOA010000199.1 GCA_028727605.1 Lachnospiraceae bacterium | reverse complement strand
TGAGTTCTTCTGTAATAAGTGAAGTATCGGCATCTTTCCAGGAAAGAGTAACCTGTTTGGTTTCTTCACCAAGGAGATATCCCGTGGTAGGCTGTATCTCTTTTATACGATAGGTTCCGTAATCCAGTTTCTTGGAAACTGCAACGCCTTTTTCTGTAGTGATCGTATCCGCAACCTCGCCTTTTTCATAAATCAGCTGACCGCCTGGTGTACAGATATTCTCATCCGCAATAATCTGAAAAACGGTTCCGGAGAGAAGTTCCTTTGTCTCTTTATCCGTCTTCGTTACTTTGATCTGGCCTTTACCCCGTTGATTCGCAACCTGAAACAGAATTGTTTCCGTTCCGGGCTGATTTACCACGAATTCCTGTGTCCATTCTCCCACATAACCATCGGGTACCTCTTCTACGACTCGAAATCTTCCCTGGTTTTCCTCTGTGTATTCCAGATTATAGCGAACGTATCGTTTTGTCTCTTCTTCCCATTCCAGAAAACCAATTGATTTCCAGCCAGTACCATCATACTCAAACAGGGCAAACCTGACATCACAAAGAATTTCTCCCGAATCGGCATCTGTTTTTTCAATGAGTAGATCCGCTTTTTTTGTAAACTGACACATAATCTCCGAAGTGTAACCAAATTCACTGGTCATCCATGCCAGCGTATCTCCTCCCTGGGTGTTATAAATCCCTTTCCATTTTTTCATCATACTATCATTCGCCCAGTTGTTGTAATCAATCCGATGATAATAAGTTCCTTTGGGATTTTTGTCCCCTGTCAGAAAGGTAAGTGTCTGGCTATCTCCTGAATAGGTATAAGTTACCCAGCCGTTGGAATTTTGAGGAGTAGTTTCACTTCCGTCTGCCCATATGATTCCGGTTTCCTCTTCATAGCCCATTCGGTTTTCAGCAGATTGATTAAAATAAATATGATCAATCCGGTCATGAACAAGAAATCCCTGATAGAAATCCAGATCGGAAAGTGTAAAATGTCCCTCCAGGGATATCGGTTCCATAGCTTCATCAAAATAAGAAAACTGTACCGTAATTGATAAAAGTCCCTTGATATCAATTACGGGTTTGCTGTCATCTACAGAAACAATCACACTGGTGTACGAATCATCGGGAAGATTGAGAGGTTTTTCCCAATCCAGAAAAGTAATCCGCAGGTTAATCTGTTTTCCCTGATAAGTGCCTACATTCGTATAATCAACATACATTTTCCTTTTTCGATCATCTGATGCAATAAAAGAACGGGTATTACTCCATCCTGTCGTATCTGCCTGTTTCCACCAGCCGGATACAATCTTTGCATCCTGCTCTCCGTACAGGCAGAATTCATTATCCCAGTTATCGGAAAAACGAATTTCCGACGCTTCTGAAATAATTGGGCTGAACTGATAATAGCCATCAATCATGTCCTTTTCAGAAACCAATATACCATTCGTCATACTTTCCAGGGAATCATAATTTGCTGCAGCCAAAATTTCACCGGAAGGAAAAACGAGCAGGAGAAAAAGTATCATCAGCGCAACCGATTTTTGAAATAACCATTCAAATCTGTTCATGATCTTTCCTCCTCTTCTTACCAATTATGCCGATTGTAACTAAGATTAACAGAGCTCCTGCCGCACAAAAACTCCAGACAAGAATATTATGTCCATCTCCTGTCGCCGGTCCGTAAGCCTTTGAAGGCAGCTCCTCAAATCTTGCACTGAAAATCCATGTTTCATCCGCTTGGGCCATGGCATATTCATTCTTTAATTCCTGAGGTACACTGAGTGTAAATTTTAAGCTCTTATCACATCCGGAATCAAAATTGCCAAGACTGATCCCTTCCTGCAGGCTTTCCGAACGAAGGCTTCCGGTATAGAGTTGTTTACCGTCCAATTCTATGACCAGTTTGATCTGTTCCGACAGGCTTTCATCGCTCTTGCCTGATCTGGCAGAAAAGAACAGTTCTGTTGCTGTTTTCGACTGATTTTGTATCTGAATCACATCACTGACGAGATCTCCGGGCATCAGCACGCCAAAATTTGCAAAGAAATCATTTGGCAATGCCAGAAGTTTTGAAGCATCTTCATCAAGCTGCACAGTCAGGTTTTGATAATCTCTGCTCTTGGAAATCGATTCTCCTGACTTATGAATGCAAACTTCAGGTTTATTTCCGCCCCAGGGATCCGATGAATAGAAATCCGGTTTAAAATTGGAAGCTTGTACTGCCTCTGCCGTGATTGAAAGCGAAAAATTTTTCCCGGACTCATCTTCTGACCACTCTGCAGGAATCGTCAGTGACCGGAAAAAATCGACAGATTCTCCTTCGGCGAGAGGCTTTGTATAATAGTAATAGTCTCCCTGCCTGATCCAGATAGAGGCATCAATATCGCAATTTACTTCCTTATCCGAAGTGATCTCATTCTGATCGAGACTTATTTTTGCCCGCACATAACAGGGCATTGCCAGATTTGTAATTCTCGGACTTTTTGAAATTATTTCCGAAGGCAGGACAATCCTTTCTGTACTATCATAAGACGCCCCGTTTTTGGTAAACTCTTCAAGAGAAATATTTACATCGCCGATTGCCAGATGATTCTGCACTTCCACACTTGTATTCCGATATGCAAACGCTGCTATCGTCCCGGTAAAAAGCAGTACAGCAGATAGAATAACACAGACAATTGCCTTATGTTTCACCAGAAAACACCTCTCTTTCTGTTTTTCCGTCGTAGAAATCCCATGCTTCCTGATAGTTTTCAAAAGGAATTCCCTGATGTTCTGCCTGTACCGATTCCTCATAGCAGATCACGTTCTCCACTGATCCCATACCATTTTCCGCTCCTTCACCGCTATAATGAATTCCGGAGAATAAAGGCGTCGTCACAGCTCCCGATTCAAGTGGTTCAAGATAGTAGTAATATCCGTCCTTACCATTAGCCCAATGCTCCGTATCTATCCCTGTGATGGAAAATCCCTCGCCTGTGCCGTCACTTTCAAATACCACGGCCATTCGGACATAACAGGTTACTGCCATCTGGTTTTTCACTGAAGCGGATTTGGATACATCAGCGGGTTCATTCGGATCGATTGGATCAGGAGGAGGAAATTCCTCTTCAATCACTGTACGATTGCATCCTACTGTAAAGTTGTTCTGGAGTTTTTCGGAATCCGTGAAAAAAGCACCTGTCATATTCACAGCAAAAAACGTTGTTATAAGCACCAGGCCAAACGCTGTTGCTGCAGCATTTCCTGCTTTTTTCAATCTCTGTGCTCCTTTCAGTTAAGACCTGCTGTTGCTGCACCTTCCTGTCCACTGTTCTGGTTATAATATTTCTCCCATGCCTGTGTTGCCTGTTCGCGAACGCTTCCTTTTCCGTCAGAGGTATTCACTGTCTGAATAGCATAAGACCGCACCGGAATCTCCAACTGTGCCTGGTCCAGCTGTCCTTCTATAATGTTGGCAAATTTAACACTGGTAAAGAGCGGTTTGGTGGACTCTCCTGGTTTTAAGATACTATCATAATTGTATACATAAACCATATAGTCACCTGATTTTTTCTGATACATCAGATTCCATCCATCCATTTGTTCCTCACCGGACAGCTGCAGATTCTCCAGAGAAAAGAGTTCCGTTTCCTGAGCTTCTCCATTATTCAGTCTGTTGCCATTATCATCTGCGGTGACAACCTGTGCAATTGGAATAGAAACATCCATATAGACAAATGCGTCATTTTCACCCACATTTTTCAAAAGCGGATTTTTCGGAATTTCCTGTCCAGGTACGATATCCGATGTTTTGCCATCTTCATCCGGGTGATAATCCGGCTCTTCCTCTTCAATATCTACTTTTCCAACCACAAATTCATTTTTTACTTCTTCATGATCCGTCAGATAAGCAAGCGTTCCTCCGGAAATACCGATGGCACATGCAGCAAGCAGTGCAGCAACTGTCATAACATTTTCTTTTTTGATGTTTCCAATTTTTTTCATAAACATGTTCTCCTTTTGTATTCTTTCACTGTTTTCATCACAATCTGTTTGTTTTTTTATCAGGCAGATTCAAACTTATTTTTTATTTGGAAAGAAAAACACACAAAAATAAGAGGATCTCTCTCATTCCTCCGTATCAGCAAACATGAATATTTTTTCCGTCAGTATACCCTGCACGATATACTTCATCAATAATGGAAAACTGCCGGAGAACACCGGCTTGCGGAAAATTGCCCTAAGGCAAAAAAGATTCTGTAAAAAGTAATTAAAGCCTACCACAGGCAGGCCTTAATTTCAAGCTTGATTTTCTAAACTTTTTCTAAACAAATTTCTGATTCGTTCCTCACCGGCAGCAAGACGTTCATCCAGATTAGGATCATTTCCAAGAATTCTTCGAAACTGCGCATATTCATCGATAATTCCTTTTCCATGAAGAACACGGTATGCCCCCGCATCACTTCCAAGTGCAAGGACAACTCCTTTCTGATATCCCAAACGCAGATTTCTTTCCTGGTTTTCCATAATCCCGGAAATCACACTTTCGTCATACCGTCCACAACCGACCAGATTCGTCACGGTAACCACTGTCGGCACCCATACAGTTTTCTGTTCGGCAATACAGCAAAGACTTTCCTCGTTCTGATAATTTCCATGCTCAATGGAGTCTGCTCCTGCTTCCGCCGCATCTATTACCGCCTGGGCACCATTTACGTGAACCATCACATGAAATCCTTCTTCGTGGGCAATCTCTATCATCCAGAAGACCTCTTCCCGTTTCAGCGCATTTCCGGTAACTTTCCCGTGATCGTTAAAATCGAGAATTCCTGTGGTCATAATTTTAATGAAATCCCCTTTTTCCTTTGCGATGCGATGCACCAGTTCGGTATATTCTTTTCTTGTCTCAAATTCCTCTCCGACAATCCGTCCGTAGTGCCCCTTTTTGTGTATCGCAAAAACAGGAGTACAATAAGTGATTCCATATTCCTCTGCAATACTCCTTGCCAGGACTCCGGCACCGTAATGATCTCCTCCGTCTCTCACAAAAGAGATTCCGTTGTCCTGATAAGCTTTCAGATGGCATCGGATCAGCTGCTCGTCCGGGCGCCTGCAATGCATCTGTACTGCTTTTTTATAGTCAACACCATCCATAAAAATGTGTGCATGACACTCACCGAACATTTTTATCGCCTCATTTCCGATTCTACAACTGCCTCTCTGCGGCCCATCTTCCAGTTTTGTTCCGATAGACAGATATGATAACCACATCCATTATTCACATGCCAGTCGTAATACGCTCTTTTTGGCATTCCGTATGCTTCCATCACGCTCATAATTGTTCCACCATGAACGATCAGTGCAACATTTTTATAATGTCTGCGGATACAGGTGTCTACTACTTTATCAAAACCGCGGATACTGCGTTCTTTAAATTCCTGTACGCTTTCACCGCCCGGAAAAGCAAGCGTTGCCATGGAATCTACCCATTCCTGATATTTGGGATTATCCTGAAGCTCCTGATAGTTTTTATTTTCAAATTCCCCGAAATTACATTCTGCAAGTTCCGGAATCTGTATTTTTTTCGCATAGGGATATAAAAGTTCTGCCGTTTCCATGCAGCGTCTCATCGGACTCACAAAAAGCAGTTCGATCGTATCCATCTCCATTTCTTTCAGCTCACTGATTCCTTCCTGGCAAAGAGGTTCATCTGTTACTCCGATATAACGGCCCTGGAGATTTCCGCACGTTTTTCCATGCCGAATCATTACCATTCTGATCATTTCTTCATCCCACCTTTCAGAATCATTCCAATACCGCATACCACTCGATGAACCTCATCCGCCTCCTGCGCAAGCAATGTACCAATACGTCCGGTTGTTTCTCTCCATTTTCTGTCGAAAGCATCCACGGGCACGACTCCGTATCCCAGTTCATTTGTCACGATACAGATCTCCGGATTCGCAGAAAGCAGCTCTTTTGTTTTCTGCATAGGATCCGATTCCTCTTTCATCCATCTGCGTATCTGTTCATGAAAGTGAAAAACACCTCTGCAATCCGCTAATTCTTCCTCTGTGCAAACGGCTCCATCCTGCCATCCGTCCAAAATCTGAAAAGCCTCTTTTGCGTAAAAAAGTTTTCCCTGATAAGCTCCTCCGATGATCAGCTTCATAACCAACACTCCATTCCCAAATGTGCAATTACCAGGACAATCAGCTGTATTAATTCACACAGAGACAGAAAATATCCCGCAAGATCTCCGGTAATGCCGCCGAAATATTTTATACTTTTCCAATAATAGAAAACCCAGACTGCAAACGAAGCAATCAGAATCAGAATCCCATACCACCCCGAAAGAAAAACGGCCAGGCAAGTTGTCAAAAGAAGGGTAATCGCAAGTACGATACCGGTTCGTATTTTTTCCGCACTTTTTGAAAATGCTGCAGCAGTTCCCTTGGGATTGGCATTCGGAAATAAGAGCAAAGACAATCCGCTGAATGATCTTGATACTGCAAAGCCCAGGGCATAAGCGGGAAGTATTTCCACACAGAGTTCTGAAGCTGCTCCGGTATAAAGGATAAAATAAGAACAGCCCATAATAACAGCAAACGCTCCGGCGTGGGGATCTTTCAGGATTTCCAGACGGCGCTCCTTCTCGCGCCATGAACTTAATGCATCCATCGTATCCAGATATCCATCCAGATGAATTCCTCCTGTAATCAGCACAGGCAGTAAAGTCATGATTGCGCCAAGAAAAACAGTACCTGCATTCACAAAACGAAGAACAAAAAAAGCTGCCGTTTCAAGCGCACCAATTGCAAATCCGATCCATGGAAAAAAGCACAATGCATATTTCATATTTTCCTTTTCCCAATCCGCTTTTGGCATTGGAATCTTTGAATACATAGCAAAAGCAACTTTAAAATTATTCCATAATTTACACATACGATTTTATTGTCAGAGGGATACCGTAAACTACTTCTGTCACGCAGTCAGCCCATGCTGCAATCTGTACATTAATGCTTCCCAATATCTCCTGATACTCCCTTGTCTCTTTGTCATAAGTATATCCGTCCGAAAAAATCTCATTTGTGACAATTACAAGATTTTCCGAACAATCCATCAATGTGGATATGCCTCTTAGAATTTCCTCTTTTGCATTCGCAAAACCTGCTCCGGATGGCTCGAAAATCTCGTTTGCAGTCAGATTAGACATACATTCCAAAAGTACATTTGCGTTTGGAGGAATCTGAATCTGTTTCAGATTCGTATAACATTCTATCGTTTCAAATTTTTTTTTACTGCGCATTGCCCGATGACGGTCTATTCTTGCAAAACTCTCCTGATCATAGGGATGCATTGTCGCTATATAAATTCTTTTTCCGTCACCGAATTTTAGAATCTGTTCTTCCGCAAAGGCCGATTTTCCGCTTCCGCTTCCGCCAGTAATCAGATGTATCATATCTTGTCACACCTGCCTTCCCTAGGTCAAAGGCACATATGCGTCCATATTGTTTCCCTCAAAGGTTGTCATACTTTCATAAACTGCATTTGCCATATCAAGAATCGGGAAAAGCATGACAGCGCCCGTTCCTTCGCCGAGACACATATCACAGTTAAGAACCGGTTCTTTACGCAGTGCTTTAAGAAGCATATGTACGGCAGGTTCTTTGGACACATGCGATGCGATAATATAATTCTCTGTTTCCGGCACAATACGGACTGCCACTAATGCTGCAACACAGGAAATAAAACCATCCATCACAACAGGAACATGATGTGCGGCTCCTGCAAGAAAGGTCCCTGCCATTCCTGCAATATCAAATCCCCCGACTTTTGAAAGTACGTCAATGGCATCCTCCGGATTTGGATGATTGACTGAAATTGCCTTTTCGATTGCTGCTATTTTTCTTTGAAGGCCTTCGCTGGAAAGTCCCGCTCCCCTTCCGGTTACTTCCGACACGGATTTTCCAAGCAGTACCGATGCAATGGCACTGCTGGTAGTGGTATTTCCGATTCCCATCTCGCCAGTAGCAAGTATCGTATACCCCTCTTTTATCCTCTCTTCTGCTGCTGCGATTCCGGTCTCCAGAGCACGAATCGCTTCTTCTCTTGTCATGGCAGGACCTTTTGTCATGTTTTTCGTTCCGTACGCAACTTTGTAATTCGGCAATATGGTATCCTCAGCAATTCCGATATCAATCGGAAAAATATCTGCCTTTGCCTCCCTGCAAAGAATGCTCGCCGTCGCTTTCGTTTTCAGGAAATTTTCCGATACGATCTTTGTTACATCCTGACCGCTCTGAGTAACTCCTTCCGCCACAACCCCGTTATCTGCACAGAAAACAAGAAGGGCTTTCTTTTTCAGACTGATCTTTTCTGTTCCTGTAATACCTGCAATCTGAATCAGCAAGTCTTCCAGCTTGCCAAGACTATGCAATGGTTTTGCTATACTGTCCCAGTGTTGTTTTGCCCGAATCATCGCATCCTGATCCAACGGTACGATTGCTTCTTTTGTCTCCTCCAGTGTCATTTTTTCCGCCTTTCTTCCGTTGATTTTAAGCTTTTTTCACCCATTTCACAAAGAAAATATGGGAGCTTGATTTTTCTTCTCCGTTCACGTTCCATCGATATGTATAGGTATAAGTGATACATGCATCCGGATCAAGCCCCTGTTTCTCAAATGCTTCCGGAGTCATGAAGTAGAGATAATCAAAATCTTCTCTCGAGTCACCGAAATCGTCAATTACGCGATTCTTACCTTCTGACAAGTACATTGACATAATTTCTTCGGATTCGTCAACTGCATCGTATGCTCCGCAGGAAGTGAATTTTGATATTTCCCCTTGATTGATCTCTTCCAGAAGTTTTGTAAGAACACCGCTTCTGGCAGGTTCAAACTGCTGCTTTTTATAAATTACAGTTCTGGAAGAACACTGATCTGCGTTCATTCGATTGCGAATCACCATCGCTACAGCAGTCATTCCTGTTTTTTTCTGATTATTGGCTTCTGCATAGCAGATTGCTGCCAGAAAGTCTCTTTCATCTGTCTTTGGGTCTGTATAATATTGATGTTCAAGGATATAATAGGATCCGTTTACGGAATCCTTTGCTTTTACATAAGATTCCGAAACATAGATACATGCTCCGTCTTCGCCGAAGCTGTAATACATCTCCGTCTCGTTTGATAATTTCACATAATAATCCTTTTGAAGGATTCCATTACCATCCGTATAATAGAAACCTTCCGACGGTTCCTTGTCGGTTGGTTTTCGTTCTGAATCAAACCATTGATTTTTTGCCAGAACCCCGGCTTGATCAAAATAATATTCTTCTCCCTGAATCACATTCCAGCCAATCGCAATCGCACCGTCACTGTCCGCATAATAAGTTGCCTCATCGCAATCAAAAAACTGATCCCGGTACATTCCTCCCCAACTGCGGAAATAGTATTTTGCTCCGTTCAATTCCAGCCAGCCGGTCTGCATGATTCCGTCATCATTTGCGTAATAGGTTTCACCATCGTATTCAAAAAAAGTGCTTCGATACATTCCTCCCCAGCTGCGAAAATAATACCAGTTTCCATCCAGCTTCTCCCAACCGGTCTGCATCACACTCGTTTCGTCTGCGTAGTAAATCTCACCGTCGTATTCAAAAAAAGTACTTCGGTAAGCACCGCCCCAGCTCTGGAAATA
>JAQYOA010000198.1 GCA_028727605.1 Lachnospiraceae bacterium | reverse complement strand
CGTCATACATATTCTGCTCATTGATTTTTCCCTTTATCTGGAAATCTCCCTCAGCCAGAACCGTAATAAAGGAATTATCTGAGTTTTCATCATAATAACCGCCGGATGAGCTATCGTCCGTATTAATGGACTTTACAACTCCCGCGATCTCGCTGATCACCGTTGAGTTTGTTATATTCTCTTTTAGCTTCTCAATCTCAGACTGCTTGGCTTTCCCCTCATATTCCTTTCTCTTAAGTTCCAGTTCTGCTTCCTGGATCTCCAGAGTCAGAGAAGCCTGCTGATCTTTTGCTGCAGATTTCTTGTCTTTATACAGCTGGGCAATGTTCGTATTCATACTGGAAATCTCATTATTGATCCGTTCCAGATCCAAATTGGCCTGCTCCAGATCGCTTGTGAATTTTTCCGTGTCATAGATAAAAAGCGGTGTTCCAACCGAAACTTCCTGTCCTACTTCCACCAGCACTTCTTTTACTGTCTTTTCCGCGTTCTTTTCTACTTTCCAGGCATTCTGTGCTTCCACAACCCCTGCATACCGGTTTTCCATTCCGTTCCCAACACCGATATTCATCAGGCTTGCCACTGTATTGACATATACGACGTTCTCATCATTACCGCCTGTCCCGTTTCCCAAAAAATGCCACGCTGCTCCGCCTCCGGCTGCAGCGAGGACAGCCACCGCACAGATCACTGCTATTGTTTTTTTCTTCATATCCACCCTCCATTTCATGCTCCGATCTACGTTGAAACCGTTTTGAACGGGCTCGTTATTTCACATACATTCATCCTATCATATTTGAAATGTCGTTTTCTTACTTTTTCCTTACTCTTTTTTTTAGAAATCCGGGTGTTTTTTTTATCATTTTCATAGCGAAAGCTCTGTTTTTATGATATACTGCAAACCTGAAGTCAAGTCAGGATGATACCTGACATTTTCTTACAGGAAATAAAAAAGGAGAGACTGTTTTCCATGAAATTGATTCTCTTATATCTGGCTCTTGTCAACCTGCTCGGTCTTTTTTTGTTTGCCCGTGATAAACACCTGGCAAAGATTCATGCCTGGCGGATTCCCGAGCGTGTTCTCTTTCTCATCGCTCTGGCGGGCGGCTCTGCCGGTGCTCTTGCAGGAATGTATCTGTTTCGCCATAAAACGAAACATCCCCGGTTTGTCTTTGGAATTCCCGCAATTTTACTTTTGCAGCTGCTGGCTGTATTCTTTTTCTTGGCATTTGAAAAGGGCCTCTGCAGATAATTTCTGCAGAGACCCTTTTTTGTCGTCTCTCTTTATTCTGTTTTCAGATCATCCCCGGGAGTTTCAATTTCCAGTCCCAGCTCATCGAGCTGTGCCGCATCTACCGGTGAAGGAGCTTCTGTCATAAGACAGGAAGCGTCTTTTACCTTCGGGAATGCAATCACGTCACGGATACTGTCTTCTTTTGCCATCAGCATCACAAGACGGTCCAGACCATATGCCAGCCCTGCGTGAGGCGGTACTCCGTACTTAAATGCCTCCAGAAGGAATCCAAAGCGCTCATGAGCCTGTTCCTTTGTGAAACCAAGCATTTCAAACATCTTTTCCTGTACATCATCCTGATGAATACGGACACTGCCGCCGCCGATTTCTGTGCCGTTAAGCACGATATCATAAGCTTTTGCACGTACCTCACCCGGGTTCGTATCCAGCAGCGGAAGATCTTCCTCCATAGGCATGGTAAAGGGATGATGCATCGCAGTAAAGCGGTTTTCTTCCTCTGACCACTCCAGCAGCGGGAATTCTGTAATCCAGACAAAACGATATTCATTTTTGTCCAGCAGACCCATCTGCTCTGCCAGTTCCAGACGCAGCGCACCAAGCACATTCCAGACAATTTTATTGCTGTCTGCGGCAAAGAGAAGCAGATCCCCTTTCTCTCCATCCATAGCCTGAACCAGAGCATTCATCTGCTCCTCTGTCATGAATTTGGAGAACGATGACTTATAGCTGCCGTCTTCCTGGATGGCAACGTATGCCAGACCTTTTGCTCCGTATCCTTTTGCAAATTCCACCAGCTTGTCAATTTTCTTTCTGGGCATCTGTCCCTGTCCTTTGGCGTTAATACCGCGAACAGATCCGCCCTTTTCCAGTGCACCCTGGAATACTGCAAATTCGCAATCCTTTACTGTTTCAGATACATCCACCAGTTCCATTCCAAAGCGGAGATCCGGTTTGTCCGAACCAAAGCGGTTCATGGCTTCTTTCCAGGTCATTCTCTCAATCGGAAGCTTTACTTCCACATTCAGAATTTCACGGAACAGATAAGCCAGCAGACGTTCATTGACATCAATGACATCATCCACATCCACAAAGGAAAGTTCCATATCGATCTGGGTAAATTCCGGCTGACGATCTGCACGGAGATCCTCATCCCGGAAACATTTAACAATCTGAATATAACGGTCATAACCGGAGCACATCAGCAGCTGCTTGAAAAGCTGCGGGGACTGCGGCAAAGCATAAAAGCTGCCGGGATGCACACGGCTCGGTACAAGGTAATCTCTTGCTCCCTCCGGTGTTGACTTGGTCAGCATCGGAGTCTCGATTTCCAGGAAACCTTCTTTTGACATAAACTCTCTTGTCAGCATCGCAACTTTGGAACGCATCATCAGGTTTCTCTGAAGATCCGGACGGCGAAGGTCCAGATAACGATACTTCAGGCGAAGCTCTTCTCTTGTCTTTGACTCCTCCTCAATCGGGAACGGCGGAGTTTCTGCCTCGGAGAGAATGCGAAGATCCTCTGCCTTGATTTCCAGATCTCCGGTTGCAAGATTCTCATTTACTGCACCGGAACGTTCCTGTACCTGTCCGGTGACGGCAATCACGTATTCACTGCGGAGTCTTGCCGCTTTTTCAAATCCCTCTTCACTGATGGGACCATTTTCAAAAATCAGCTGCATAATACCGCTTCGGTCACGCAGGTCCACAAAAATGATACCGCCTTTGTTGCGGCTCTTCTGTACCCAACCCATCAGAGTCACTTTTTTGCCGATATCCGCCCGGGTTACCTCCGCACAGCGGCAGGTACGCTTCAGGCCTTTCATTGATTCAGCCATTACTTTGTTCCTCCTCATTTACTCGTATTTCGGAAGCTCTTCGGCTTTATCCGCCGAACAGCTCTGATCTCATTTCAAGGAAACAGCTACGAACATTATTTACCAAAACTCAGATCTTGTCAATGAAGAATTCTTCAATCTCCTCATAACCCTCTGCCGTCAGCTGATCCTTCTGGAATTTCTTATTTTTCTTCATCACAGCGATATTGACGGTAACACCCTCGCTTCTCTCTTTTGTTGCCTGTGCAATGATCTTCTGCATCCCTTCCGCAGGCATATTTTTTTCAATCAGATAAGCTTTCTTTTTGGCAACGCCCGGAATCTGATAATCCCGTTCCAGAAGCAGCATAACAATTCGCTCAAATCCGATAGAGAAGCCGCAGGCACAGGTCTGGTTTCCGGTAAATTTACCGATCATCTCATCGTAACGTCCGCCGCCTCCCACAGATCCGCCGTACTCGTCCATTGCAATCTCAAAAATCGGACCGGTATAATAAGACATACCGCGTACCAGCGTAGGATCAAACGCAATTTTAAATTCTGCTGTCTTTACCGCATTAACACTCTCGATAATCGTCTTCAGACCGCTGGCATATTCCGGATCTAAAAATCCTTCCAGCTTATTGCGGCAATATTCTACACCCTCCACATCCGGTGTGATCTCCTGGAACATAGCCAGATATTTCTCGACGGATTCTTTTGCAAATCCTTCTTCCTCCAGTTCTCTGGCCACACCCTCAAGGCCGATCTTATCCATCTTGTCCAGAATAATAAAGACGGTATCATAAGCCTCTTCCGGGAATCCGCTGTAGGCTGCCATCGCTTTTAAAATTCTCCTGTCATTGATCCGGATCGTGAAATTTTTGAAATCCAGTTTTCCAAGCAGTGTCGTCGTTGCCAGAATCAGTTCGATTTCCGCAAGGTTTGTCGGCTCTCCGAGAATATCGATATCGCACTGCATAAACTGACGGAAACGTCCTCTCTGCGGACGGTCTGCTCTCCATACATTTCCCATCTGAAGTGCCTTGAACGGTGACGGAAGTTCATTGGCATTATTGGAATAATAACGGCACAGCGGAACAGTCAGATCATAGCGGAGTCCGCTGTCTACCAGATCACCCTCTGTCTGTGCGGTTTCCAGTTTCAGTTTTTCTCCTCTTTTGAGAATTTTAAAAATCAGTTTTTCATTCTCTCCGCCCTGTTTGCTGTTCAGATTTTCAATGTGCTCCACACAGGGTGTTTCCATAGAAGTAAATCCAAATGTTCCGTAAGTTTCCTTGATCAGACGAATCACATAATCGCGAATCGCCATCTCCTTTGGCAGAATATCTTTCATGCCGGTAACCGGCTTCTTTTTCAATGCCATTTTTTTCTCCTTTCA
>JAQYOA010000197.1 GCA_028727605.1 Lachnospiraceae bacterium | reverse complement strand
ACAGAGAAACCCGGCAAAAAAACAATTTACATGATTGATGATAATTTCTTCCGATTCTGGTATCGTTTTGTGCCGAGAAATATGTCTGTTATCAGCAGCGGACGTATAAGTCTGGTGTACGAGCAGGCAGTAAAGCGGTTTTATCCGGATTTTATGGGGCTTGTTTTTGAAAAAATGTGTCAGGAGTATTTGCTACGTTATGCAAAAGACCTTCCTGTTCTTCTCAGTGATGTCGGGCAGTGGTGGGGAACGGATGCAAAAACCAGGAAAGAGATCCAGATCGATATTGTCGGAACACCGGTGGAGGGCAATGAATACCTGATTGGTTCCTGTAAATACCGGAACGAGAAAATCGGCATGGATGAGCTGGAACTGCTTCGGAACTATGCTTCTGTTTTTCGTAAAGGCGGAATTTTCCATTATTACATTTTCTCCAAAGGTGGCTTTACTCCCGCCTTGTTGGAGACAGAAAAACAGGGAGAGGTTACACTGTTGACATTGGATGACCTGTATCAATGACATATGGTGCATCAAGTATTGGAGAAACGGGGATAGTATAAACAGAGTTATCATAATTTAATTTATCATAACGGCAGCAAAAGCCGTTTACTGCCGCAAAAATAATTGAATCATACGGTACACAGCCGATTGGTTTTCTTCGGAGAATCAGTCGGCTATTTTTATGTCAGAACGGAGGTGACACAACATGACCAACGAAGAGCTGAACACAGCCCTGTATGAAAAGATGTTTGCAGATCAGGAAAGCTACCGGGCGTGGCTGCTTTCCCAGCCGCCAGAGGAAATTCTGAACCACACATACGAGTACACGATGCGGGAGGACATCATGAAAGAATTTGAAGTTACATTGAGCGCTGTTTCCAAAAAGACATTCAAGCTCAGGGCCGATTCCCAGGAGGACGCTGTTTACGCAGAATGTGCGCATGGGTCTGGATGGCAGGAAACACCGGCGCAATCTCAACACAGTAGCCATCGGGGGAAGCGGCGCAGGCAAGAGCCACAATTTGGCAAAGCCGAATATCATGCAGGCCAACACGTCATTCGTGGTGCTGGACCCCAAGGGGGAGCTGGTGCGAGATACCGGGCATCTTCTGGAGCAGAAAGGCTATGAAGTCCGGGTGTTGGATCTTCTGAACATGGAAAAGAGCTTCTGTTATAACCCCTTCGCCTATCTTCGGGATGACAAAGATGTGCAGCGCTTAGTTACCAACCTGTTCAAGTCCACCACCCCCAAAGGCAGCCAGTCACAGGACCCGTTCTGGGATACATCGGCGTCCATGCTGCTTCTGGCCTTGATATTCTACCTTCATTATGAAGCACCGGAGGACGAGCAGAATTTCCCGATGGTCATGGAAATGCTGCGGGCTGGTGAAGTCCGGGAGGACGATGACTGCTATCAGTCGCCGCTGGAAGAGCTGTTTGAACGGTTGGAGATGAAAAATCCCGACCACATCGCGGTCAAGTATTATAAGGACTACCATTCCGGCTCCGCCAAGACCCTGAAATCCATTCAGATCACCCTTGCTGCAAGGCTGGAAAAGTTCAACCTTTCTTCCCTTGCCGCATTGACGGCTACGGACGAGCTGGATCGGCCGAGCCTGGGCGAAAAGAAAGTGGCGCTGTTCGCACTGATTCCGGACAACGATACCAGCTTTAATTTTCTGGTATCCATCCTTTACACGCAGATATTCCAGCAGCTTTTCTGGCTGGCAGACCACAAGTATGGTGGAAGCCTGCCGGTCCCGGTGCATTTTTTGATGGACGAGTTCGCCAATGTGAGCCTGCCGGATGATTTTGATAAGATTCTGGCGACCATGCGTTCCCGGAATGTGAGCGTGACCATTATCCTGCAGAACATCGCCCAGCTAAAGGCGCTGTTTGAAAAGCAGTGGGAGAGTATTTTGGGCAACTGTGACGAGATGTTCTACCTGGGCGGAAACGAAACCAGCACCCATAAGCTGATTTCGGAATCCTATCTTGGCAAAGCCACGATTGACACGAACACCTACGGAAAGTCCACCGGTCGCAGCGGCAATTATTCCACCAACTACCAGATCACCGGGCGGGACAACATCTCCTATGATGTGCTGGAAATGTCCGGCTCCCGCGCTGTCTGGCCGGAGGTGCTTTCCGTTTATGCGGTAAAGACCACCACTGACTCGGATAATGCGATGGATGTGGCCACAGTGGACGATTCCCGCAAGGCGATCCTGAAGGACATCTTCTGGCAGATGAACGAGATTTCTTCCCGGACGGAGATCAATACGGAACCTGTGATCGAAGAAACGGACGATGGACACGGCAATATCGTGGAAACTTCCACCACCGTTACCCGAACCACACTGTATATCACGGTCAGCCATAAAACCGCAGAAGAAATGGCGGAGCAGTTTGGGTTTACCTCAGATCAGAGGGCGCAGCTTGCCGAGCTTCTGGCAGATGAAAACAATTCTCTGTGGGCGGCGGTACTGTACGGGATCGGTGTCAATGACGATGCGATTGTGGTCGTGGCACTGTCCCAGGTGGGCAATATCGGCGTTCAGTGGTTCAAGGACCGTGGGCAATGGGCAGATAACAGCATCGAGCCGACACCGGGCATGATTATCTTCTTTGATTGGGACAATTCCAGTGGTTCCTCCGGGCCGCAGGACGGGCAAGCCGACCATGTGGGTATCGTGGAGAAATGCGAAAACGGTATTGTCTATACCGTGGAGGGAAATTCCGGCGATAGCTGCAGGCAGAGACAGTACCCGGTGGGTTATTACGAAATCTTGGGCTACGGGATTCCAGCGTATTAAAAAGGGCAAAAGAAAACCAGAGGCTCATTCCTCTGGCTCTTTTGCCTTACATAGACCGCTGACAGTTGCTTCAACTACG
>JAQYOA010000196.1 GCA_028727605.1 Lachnospiraceae bacterium | reverse complement strand
TTCCGCTTCCGGTCAGATTTTCCGCAATCTGCGGAATAATCATATTCGCTTTATACACAAGAATCCGATCTCCGATCCCCAGTTTCAAAGCACGCACAATGCTGATATTGTGTACACTGGCACGGCTCACGGTGGTTCCTTCAAGCTCCACAGGCTCAAAAATGGCAACCGGATTGATCAGACCAGTCCTGGAAGGACTCCACTCAATCTCCTGCAAGGTTGTCTCTCTTTGCTCATCGGCCCATTTAAATGCAAACGCATTTCGTGGGAATTTTGCTGTACGTCCGAGAGATTCCCCGTAAGCAATATCATCATAAAGTGCCACAAGGCCATCCGACGGAAAATCATTCTGGGCGATCCGGCTTGAAAAATACTCCATTGCCTCATCTAAGGTTTCGCCGGTTACCACGCGATATTCCACAACTTCAAATCCCTGCTCTCTTAGCCATTCCATCTGCCGGATTCTGGAGTTGGAAAAATCCATTTCCGGTGCACTTACCAGAGAAAATGCCATCAGATGCACATGGCGGTTCGCTGTGACTTCGTTATTCAGCTGCCGCACAGATCCGCTGCAAAGATTTCGCGGATTTTTATATCTGGCATCCGCATCTCCGATTTCCTCATTAATCCGCTCAAAATCAGAATAACGGATAATCGCTTCTCCTCTTAATACCAGTTCACCCTGATAAGGGATTTTAAGCGGAATATTCTCAAATACTCTGGCATTATTTGTCACAACCTCACCGATTGTTCCATTCCCGCGGGTGACCGCCTTTTCCAGCTTTCCTTCCCGATATGTGAGTACCACCGTCAAGCCATCCATTTTCCAGGACAAAAGACACCGGTGACTCCCGATAAACTGCCTTAATACTTCCACATCTTTTGTCTTGTCCAGAGAAAGCATCGGACTTTCATGGGCTTCTTTGGGCAGTTCTTCCATCACTTCATATCCTACCTGTACCGTCGGGCTGTTTGCCAGAACTGTTCCGGTCTCCTTTTCCAGCTTCTGAAGTTCGTCATATAATCTGTCATACTCCAGATTGCTCATAATTTCCCGATCTTCCTGGTAGTATGCCCTGGAAGCAGCATTTAAAAGCTGTACCAGTTCCTTCATTCTTGCCGCTTTCTCCATGCCTATTGCTCCTTTCCCCTGATCGCCTGTTTTAATGCGGCGAGCTCCTGTTCGCTTAATTCCCGATAACTTCCCACCGGAAGATCTCCAAGCTTAATATTCATAATTCGCACCCGGCGAAGCCTGCACACACGATAGCCAAGAGCCTCACACATGCGGCGGATCTGGCGGTTCAGTCCCTGTGTCAAAATAATGGTAAATCCACAGCTTGAAGTCTTCCGAATCCTGCAAGGTCTTGTTACCGTATCGAGAATCGGCACTCCTTTTGCCATTTTCGCAAGGAATTCACCGGTTATGGGGCGATCTACTTCTACTTCGTACTCTTTCTCATGCCGATTTCTTGCCCTCATAATTCCATTGACAATCTCTCCGTCATTCGTCAGCAGAATCAGTCCCTCCGAATCCTTATCCAGTCTTCCCACAGGATAAATCCGTATCGGATAGGAAATGTAATCAATGATATTCTGCTTTTCCCTTTTTTCGGCTGTACACACAATTCCTCTTGGCTTATTGAATGCAAGATAGACTTTCTCCTCTTTTGGTGTGACTTTTTTCCCGTTAACGCACACCACATCTCCTTCTTCGACCTGCATTCCGGTCAAAGCCCGTTGTCCATTTACAGTCACCTGTCCGGCTTCCGTCAGGCGGTCTGCTTCTCTTCTGGAACAATATCCCGCATCACTTAGGTATTTATTCAGGCGCATCCCGTTCCATTCCTCTCTCCGATGGTTTTCATCTGGTAAAAAAAGCAGTTCCGCATTTCCGACGAAACTGCTTTTTCCCATCTTCTATAACTCTTCTTCTATGACTTTTCTTCCTGTCAGCTGATACGCTCCACATACTCTTTCAAATCCGGATCCGAAGCCAGCGCCTTATCATTCAGCGCCTGTACTTCCTCAATCAAATCCTGCACCTCCGGCTGCTCCAACGCTGCTTTCATTGCTGCAGCAGCTTCCGCATCTGCATCCGTGTCATCCATAACAATCAGATTCCCATCTGCATTTTGAAAAACATAAACTTCATTCAACATGGGAAGCGGGGTCTCAATCCCCTGATATCTGCATTCGTATTTTACAAACGCAATGTACGTATTTTCTTTCGGACCTTCCAGCGTATAAGTTTCAATCTGATCGTAGCTTACCGCATCTGCCTTTACAGCAATCTGCTCTTCTTCCTCGCTTGAAAGCTGATCGCTCAGCCTGCGAAGCTCTTCCACATCTCCGGATGCGAGAGCCGTAAAATATCCCGTCATAAGTGTGCTGACATCCTGCTGATTATTCGCCCCGAAGATCAGTGTTCCTGCCTCTTCTCCCGTGGATTCCGATACAGTATTCGCCTGCTGTTCCTCATCGGTATCCGGATCCTGGTTCTCCTCTGAGGACAGGTCTGAAGAACTGCTCTTCTGCTGCTCCTCACTTTGGCTGACCGGGAAAGAGGTCTGTGAATCTTTCGTCTCGTCACTTCTGCCCGTAATCAAATGAATCGCCAGAGCAATCAGACCCACAACCAGAAGAATCCCGCCAATCAACATCATATATCTCAGATTATCGGAAATCCATTCTCGGATCTTATCCTTAGTTGTCATCGGTTTTGCCATAAGCTGTACCTCATTTCCTTTTTGTTGTTCCCTCGTTTTCTCAATTGTATAATAACAGAAAATCCCTACTTCCGGAAAGGAAAGATAGGGATCACCGTCATGTACACTATACGCGTCTGGAGGGATTCGAACCCCCGACACACGGTACCGGAAACCGTTGCTCTATCCCCTGAGCTACAAACGCCTGCATGGCCTTTCTGAACCATACTCAGTTAGTGTAACACAATTTTCCCGGCTTGTAAAGGTATTTCTCCATTTTTTCTTTCCCACCCGCCCGGATCGTAGGAGTGTCTGCCAATACAGAATCTCTTTGTTTTGTCATTCCAGCCATGCGGTCCGTCCCCAAAGTTTTCCGTTCCCTGATTACTCCAGTATTCTTCCCTGACTGCGGCTGTAATAATAAACCCGGTCAGAGAGGACTTCCTGCGGATCAACGGATTCCCGGTTGACTTCCTGCACCATATCAGAAAGAATCTCTTCATCATAGTCTCCATTTGCCGGAAGAATCATGCACTCGTGGATGCTGCTTGGCAGGATAAACAAGTCTGATTCGAATTTATCCGCAATCTTTCCAAGCAAATTCGGATAGCGGATACAAATCGCACCAAAACACCCCTTTTCATTGCTCAGAATATAAAGCATAGAATCCAGATGGTTAAAAAATGCTTCATCCGCATGGTGCTCCGTTTTGATCTGATCCCACATCACGCTCATCAGACTTCGAAGTTTGGGCGGCAAATCCCGCAGCGTATTCTCCCACGCAGTCATGGTCAGTTCTTCCCTGGAAATCCCCCACCATTCTCTGTGTGCTTCTTTTATGAGAATCGTCGCCTCCGGCAGGGATTCTTCTCTTACACGGTAATAATATACCTCTGAAAGATCCAGAAAATCCTGATGAGGTACTGACTGCAGCAGTTTTTGATTTCTTCTGGTATGAATCAGCTGACAATAGATCGACGACTTTGCCTTTTGATAGTCCGTAAAAAAATCCGTCTCCCGGTCCGCATTCTTTACTCCGACACGCTGATACTGAGTCACAATCAGATCTGCCAGATGGCGGATAGACACACCCATCCGATACCTTTCGTAAAATTCATCCAGATAGATTGTCGGTGCAAGTTTGTCACTCTTTTTGCTGATCACGATGGAATCCCTGACAACTCCGTTCAGTTTCTCGATGGATTCCAGCTTCACCTCAAATCCATCTCCCGCAATTTTCTGCACCTCGCGAAGCAACAAGTTTTGAAACATTTTGTAATTCATAAAAAGCCACCTTTCCTGTTTGATCTATTTTCACAGGACAAAAAAAGAAGTCCCGGAAAATGCTGATCTTTTTTTGCACTCTGCAGATCAACTGCAGGCCAAAAAGACCTCTTTTGACGGAACTTCTTTATAAGTCTGTCCCTGGACAGGCTTTTTATTTTATCTGATTCTTTCAACTGCCGACAATTAACTATCCGGTTCGGTCTGGATCCTTCCCGGCATCCTCAGGCAGTCTTTCAGGCAACAGTCTGCAAACAAAACTCCTTATACTCTGGAGAGATATTCACCACTTCTGGTATCAATCTTAATCTTATCGCCCTGATTTACGAACAGCGGAACGCTAACCGTAGCACCGGTCTCAACAGTAGCCGGTTTGGATGCACCCTGTGCTGTATCACCTTTAAATCCAGGCTCGGTATCTGTAATCTCAAGCTCAACAAAAAGCGGAGGCTCGATTGCGAATACATTTCCGTTATAGGAGCAAACCTTAACCATCTCATTCTCTTTCACAAACTTCAGAGCATCACCGATTGTCTCCTCATTCAGAGCGATCTGATCATAGTTCTCAACGTTCATGAAATAATATAAATCCCCATCGCTGTACAGATACTGCATATCGACACGGTCAATACGAGCCTGCGGGAATTTTTCGGTCGGACGGAAAGTACGCTCTACTACGCCGCCGTTGATTACGTTTTTCAGTTTTGTTCTTACAAATGCAGCTCCTTTACCAGGCTTAACATGCTGAAATTCAAGAATCTGAACGACCTGACCATCAATCTCGAGGGTAATGCCGTTTCTAAAATCTCCTGCTGATATCATACTGATATTCCTCCTTAAGATGTAGCGATGCAGCAAAAATGCACCATAAGCTTATCTTATAATATAATATTTTCCCTGATTTTTCAACTATTTTTTTCAAAGCCCGCTTTTTCTCTGATCACGCTCATAAAAATACAACACAATTTTCTCCAGATAGCGCTTTAATACGATCTGAATTTCCTCTTTCGGATGAATCGGCTCGACCAGAATATTCAAAAGACCGGCTCTTTTTGCGCCATAGACATCAGTAAAAAGCTGGTCACCCACAAACAGCGTCTGATCTTTCTGCGTTCCCATCCGTTCACATGCTTTCCAATAATTTTTTCTGGAAGGCTTATGTGCATCCTCCATAAAGATAGAATCTACCGCCAAAGCAAACGGCTCCACTCTCGGCTTCTGATTGTTTGACAGCAGACAGGTGGAATAACCGATTCTATGCAGTTTTTCAAAAAAATCAATTGCTTCTTTCGTCGCAGGTGCGCCATGCGGAACCAGTGTATTGTCAATATCAAAAATGACACCGCGATATCCCTCTTCATACAGTTTTTCATATTCGATGGTATAGGCACTCTTTCTGCGGAGATCAGGATAAAATCTCTTTATTCCTCTTGCCGGATACGCTTCGGTCTTTCTTATTCCAACTTCCATGACAGCTCCTTATTTTCAGCGCTCACCGAGCGGAACGTATTCCACCTCTTCTTTGACATTCCGATATGCCGGACGAATAATCTTATCAGTATTAATCAGTTCTTCCATTCTGTGTGCGCTCCATCCCACAATACGGGCGCAGGCAAACATCGGTGTATACAGTTCCAAAGGCAGGTTCAGCATACTGTAGACAAAACCGCTGTAAAAGTCTACATTGGCGGAAACTCCTTTGTAAATGTGACGCTCCTCTGCAATGATCTTCGGTGCCAGTTCCTCTACCAGCGCATAAAGATTATAATCTTTTTCTCTGTGTTTTTCTTTTGCGAGCTGTTCTACGAATCCCTTAAAGATACGCGCTCTCGGATCGGAGATGGAGTAAACCGCATGTCCCATACCGTAGATCAGTCCTTTCTGGTCGAACGCCTCTTTGTGCAGAAGCTTTCTCAGATAATCTGCCACCTCATCCTCATCGGTCCAGTCTTTGACATGCTCTTTCATATCGTCAAACATGCGAACAACCTTGATATTTGCACCGCCGTGCTTCGGACCTTTCAGCGAGCCAAGTGCTGCTGCAATTGCGGAATAAGTATCTGTTCCCGAAGAAGACACCACATGTGTTGTAAATGTCGAGTTATTTCCTCCTCCATGTTCCATATGGAGCACAAGCGCCAAATCCAGAATCGTCGCCTCAAGCGGTGTATATTTCTGATCCGGTCTCAGCATACGGAGAATATTTTCCGCTGTGGAAAGCTTCTTGGAAGGATTATGAATATAAAGACTCTTTCCCTTCATGTAATGATTGTACGCCTGATATCCGTAAACAGAAAGCATCGGGAAAACGGAAATCAGCGTAATACACTGGCGAAGTACATTGGGAAGAGACGTATCGTCAGCATGATTATCGTAGGAATACAGTGTCAAAACGCTCCTGGAAAGAGTATTCATCATATCTTTGCTCGGAGCTTTCATAACAACGTCACGGACAAAGTTTTTCGGCAGTGACTGCTGCTGCTTCAGAAGTGAATCAAAATGGGACAGTTCCTCTTTGCTGGGAAGTGTTCCAAACAAAAGGAGATATGCTACCTCTTCAAACCCCATACGGCCCTCTTTTAAGAACCCCCTGGTAAGATCCTCTACATTAATACCACGGTAATACAATCTTCCCTCACAGGGTGTCTTTACACCGTCAATGATCTCAGAGGAAACGACATTTGAGATCTGCGTCAGACCTGCAAGGACACCTACACCGTTCAGGTCACGGAGTCCTCTCTTCACCTCGTATTTGTTGTAAAGTGACACATCCATTTTGGAATTGTCAAGGCAGATATCTGTCAATGCCTCGATTTCCGGGGTTACTTTCATGTTAAATGCCATATGTTGTTCTCCTTTCTATTTTGCATCTGAAGTGTTTTGGCTGTGCTGTTCGATAATTTCTGTCCTTTCCGATCGTCTCTTTTTGCCGCTGCGGCTTTGGACAGCCATCTTTTTTTCATGACCATCCGCGGGACAATCTATCGTTTCTTTCTTCCTGTTTTCTTTTGTATTTTTATTTGCAAGGCGCCGGTTGACCTCATCCCGAAGCAGGTGATAGAGAACAGACGTCAGCGGAATAAATACCAGCATACCGACAATACCAAACAAACTGCCGCCGACTGTCACAGCTGCAAGTGTCCAGATTCCCGGAAGGCCGATAGAACCTCCTACCACTCTCGGATAAATCAGGTTTCCTTCAATCTGCTGAATCACCAGAAAAACAGCAATGAAAATCAACGCTTTCAGCGGACTCTCTGTCAGGATCAGGAAAACTCCAAGGACACATCCGATAAACGCCCCGAATACCGGGATCAGCGCGGTAAACGCAATCACCACTGAAATCAGCGGTGCATAGGGAAATCCTCCGATTCCAAGTACCACAAAAAAGATACTTCCCAGAATACATGCTTCCACACACTGTCCGGTGATAAACCTGGAAAATGTGGTAAACATCAGCGAGGCAATCTCAAGAATCCGGTCCACAACGCTTTTCGGAAGAAATGCGCTGATCAACCGTTTCGCCTGCCGGCCATACTTCTCCTTGCTTATCAGCAGATAGCAGGCAAATACCAGACCGATTGCCACTTCTGTGACTGTATTGATTACTGTGCCGGCAATAGAGGTTACCGCATTCACCGTCTGGGACATCATCTCAGAATAACCGTTTTTCAGGAAATTAACCGCCGTGTTCATCAGCTGCTCCCAATCGGGCTGCATTTCAAAAAACGGCTGGATTTTTTCCCACATCTGGGGATTATCTCTCAGAAGATCCTCTCTCAGATAGGCTTCCAGCAGCGGAATTTCCACCTGTATATTGTGAATCAGTTTTCCGGTTGCATCTCCCAACTGCGGAATCAGAAAAGAAACAATCAGAACTAAAATGGCAATCCAGATAAAAATTGCCAGAATGAGACTGACCGGTCTCTTTATCTTCTGAAGAATTTGATTCTCTTTTGCATATTTATTCATGAAAATATGGCGTTCCAGAGAGCTCATCATGACATTGATTACAAACGCCAGGGCCGCACCCAGAAGAAACGGCATCAGCAGCCGGAAAATCTTTAATATTCCGGTCCATACAGCTTCAATTCTGACACCGATCACAACAGCAGTCACGGCAAAGACAATCAGAAATTCAATGCTGTGCATTGTCTTTTTATCTAATTTCATAATTTGGCTTCCTTTTTCAACGTACAAATATCTTTGTATATACAGCGGCATGACCGGGATCTCTCGGCCATGCCGCTTATCATGTCAGAAAAGGACATGCATTTATTATAACATCATTCAAAAATATATTGTACTGAATTTTTTATAAAGAAATCGTGAATTTTCTGTATCTATTTCTGATGATACCCATCCAGAAATTCTGCCAGTTTTCCGATCGCATTTTCCAGTGTCCGCATTTCCGGAAGATAGACAATCCGGAAGTGATCCGGCGCAATCCAGTTAAATCCGGTTCCCTGCACAATCAATACCCGCTTCTCCCTGAGGAAATCCAGCGCAAACTGTTCATCATTATGGATATTAAATTTCTCCACATCCAGTTTCGGGAAAATATAAAACGCTGCTTTGGGCTTCACAACACTGACACCCGGAATCTCTTTGAGGGCACGATATACATACTCTCTCTGCTCATAGACTCTTCCTCCGGGTACAATGTATTCATTCACGCTCTGATATCCGCCAAGGGCAGTCTGAACAATTGTCTGGGCAGGTACATTCGAGCACAGACGCATATTCGAGAGCATATTCAGTCCCTCAATGTAACCTTTTGCTTTTTCCTTTGCTCCGCTTAATACCATCCATCCGATACGGAATCCTGCAATCATGTGGGACTTGGACAGACCGGAAAACGTCACGCAGAACAGATCCGGCGCCAGAGAAGCAATGGAAATATGCTCATATCCGTCCATAACCAGGCGATCATAGATTTCATCTGAAAAGATCATCAGTTCATGTTCCCTTGCAATCTGCACAATTCCTTCCAGTATTTCCCTCGGATAGAGTGCCCCTGTCGGATTGTTCGGATTGATGATAACGATCGCTTTGGTTTTGTCTGTCACTTTTTTTCGTATATCATCCAGATCAGGATACCACTCAGACTGCTCATCACAGATGTAATGAACCGCTTTTCCGCCAGCCAGGGTCGCACACGCTGTCCAGAGCGGATAATCCGGTGCCGGAATCAGAATCTCGTCTCCGTTGTCCAGCAGTGCCTGCATTGCCAGATTAATCAGCTCGCTGACTCCGTTACCCGTATAAATGGCATCCATAGTAACATTCGGTATATGTTTATTCTGATAATACTGCATGATCGCCTTTCTGGCGGCAAAGATTCCCTTGGAATCCGAATAACCCTGACTATCCCGGCAGTTTGACATCATATCCTGAATCACTTCCTCCGGCGCAGTAAAGCCAAACGGAGCAGGATTTCCAATATTCAGCTTGAGAATATTTTTTCCCTCCTCAATCATCCGGTTTGCTTCCTCCACAACCGGTCCCCGGACATCATACAGAACATTATCCAGTTTTGATGATTTGCTAAATGTGCGCATAATGCTTCATCCTCCAGACTTCACATACGGCATGGCAGCCGTACTTTGATTTCGTAAAGTATACCACCGGATTCCCTCGTTCGTCAAGATTAAGGCCGTACCGCAATTTAGGAATTGCTTCTTTGATTTCTTCATGCTATACTTTTTGCTGTGTGGTTATTATGAATATGAAAAGAAAGGATGAATAATTGTTATGCATGAATATTTGGAGCTCTTTTTTACGTTCGCCAAAATAGGTGCTGTAACTTTCGGCGGCGGTTATGCAATGCTCCCAATTCTTCAGCGGGAAATTGTCGACTCCAAACACTGGGTTACCGAAGCTGAAATCATGGATTATTACGCCATCGGACAGTGTACTCCCGGCATCATTGCCATCAATGTTTCCACTTTCGTCGGCAAAAAGCAAAAAGGTGTTTTGGGAGGAATTGCCGCAACACTCGGTATGGTATTCCCGTCTCTGATCATTATTACTCTGATCGCTTCTCTGATTCACAATTTCAGCGATATCGCCTGGGTACAAAACGCATTTGCCGGCATCCGTGTCTGTGTCTGTGTTCTGATTCTGAACGCAGTCATCAAGCTCTGGAAATCCGCAGTCATTGATAAAATCACATTTTTGATTTTTGCGGCGGTTTTCATCGGCTCTGTCTTTTTGAATCTTTCACCGGTTCTCTACGTGCTTCTTGCCGGTGCTGCAGGTATTTTATTATCAGTTCTGGGGGTGCATAAGCCATGATTTATCTTTCTTTGTTCTGGGAATTTTTTAAGACCGGTCTGTTCAGTGTCGGCGGCGGCATGGCTACCATTCCGTTTTTGCAGGATATGTCCGCCAAAACCGGCTGGTTTACAAGTGCGCAGCTGGCTGACATGATCGCTGTCGCAGAAAGCACCCCGGGTCCTCTTGGCGTCAATACCGCTACTTATGTCGGATATACTACAGGACTTTCCGTGGGTGGACCCCTTTATGGCATTCTTGGCGGCATTGTAGCTACTCTTGGTCTTGTGACTCCGTCTATCATTGTAATCATGATTATTGCATACTTTCTCACGAAATTTCGGGATAACAGGTACGTCAATTCCGCTTTTTACGGACTTCGCCCGGCTTCCGTCGGCCTGATCGGAGCTGCGGGAATCAGCATTGTCCTGATGACCTTTTTCTCAGCTGAAACGATCTACGAACTGTTTGATCATTTTCACCTGGAATGGTCCCATCTGCTCCTGGCAGCGATTCTGCTGGTTTTGACAAGATGGACCCCAAAAGTAAAGAAGCTTCATCCGATCGTCTTTATTCTTTTCTCAGCGATCGCAGGTATTGTTTTTCACTTTGCAGGTGTATAAATCGCAAACAAAAAGAAACCGTTCCGACAGAAAAAAACAACTTCTGCCGAACGGTTTCTTTTCTCTTTTCCATATTGCCTAATTTAACATTTTTTTCAATTCATCCATGAATGTATTCACATCTTTAAATTCCCGGTAAATCGATGCAAACCTGACATAAGCCACCTGATCAAGATCCTTCAGATAATACATGACTTTCTCCCCGATGACGGAGCTGTCGATCTCTCTTTCCTCCGAATTGAAAATCTCTGTCTCCACTTTGTTCACCAGTTCCGTAATCTGCTCCGCAGAAACAGGACGCTTGTGACACGCCCGAAGAATACCGGTTTCCACTTTCGAACGGTCATACTGTTCCCGGTTCAGATCCTTCTTAATTACAATCAACGGTATCGTTTCTACCTTTTCATAAGTGGTAAAACGCCGGCCACAGGCATCACACATACGTCGGCGGCGAATGGCATTGCTGTCCTCAATCGGTCGGGAATCAACTACCCGGGTATTATCCTGATTACAGAATGGGCATCTCATAGCTTTATCCTCGATTCTTACAGACTCTTATTGTACAATCAATCTGCGAAATAGCAGTATAGAATCATTATAAGCAATCTTTTTTTGGAAATCAAATGATTTCCATAATTTTTCGTATTTTTTTCTCCATTCCCGCATAATCTGAATAAAAAACGGTGTTTTATGCGTGTGATTGATCTGCGCCAAAAAGAAGTCATCAATATCTGCAACTGCAAAACGCTGGGGTGTCCGATCGATCTGGAATTTCATCCCGTTTCCGGCTGCGTCACAGCACTGATTCTTCCTCTCCCCGGAAAATTCTGCGGATTGTTCGGCCACGATGGAGATTTTCGAATTCCCTGGGAATGTATCCGTCAGATCGGTGATGATATCATTCTGGTGGAAATTCCAGAGAAAAAGGAAAAAAGAGAAAAGGGGTAATCTATCGGATATGAAATCCGCTGTCACTTTCCAGCGGTATTTTCTTCCACTTTACATCCCGGATTCCAATATATTCCGACTTTTCAATCTGATGCACCATACGCATGATTGCTTCCGTATCTCCCTGGATCTCCATCTCTACACTTTCATCCCACAGATTTTTTACCCATCCGGTCAGTCCGAGCGCCGTTGCGGCATGATAAGCCCGATAACGAAAACCCACTCCCTGCACCTGACCATAAAACAGAATATGATATCTGTTTTTTTGACAGTTTTCCATCTCGTTCATCTCTGTCTGTTCTCTCCTGTCACGTATCCCAATGTGATAACCATCCCGGAATTTCATACAAGGAAGAAGCCACTCCGTCCAGATACTCCATCAGTTCCGGTTCCGGCTCAGTCAGATCCGGAACCATGATGGTTCTGCATCCGGCACGGGAGGCCGCCATCACTCCATTTGGTGAATCTTCCACCGCAATACAGTTTTCCGGTTTTTCCTGCAGCTGTCTGCAGGCATAGAGGTATACATCCGGCATGGGTTTCCCGTTTTCCAGCGTTGTAGCACAGATGATATCCGAAAACCGATCATAAATCCCAACCGATTCCAGCAGACGTCTGGTCCGGTCCGGATTGGATGCAGTCGCGACAGCCGTTTTGACACCTCTCTCTTTCAATTCCGCAAGAACTTCATCAACTCCCGGCTTTTTCTCAATTGTTAACCCTGCCTGATTGATCAGTTCCACTCTCTTTTCATGAATCTTATGATAGTCAAAACAGTCTCCCAGTTTTTTTCTCATAAACGGAGCAGCAAATTTTGCCGCAAAGCTTCGAAGAAGCAGTCCGTCTTCCCGGGTCATATGTTCTACTCCACAGGCATGCCCGGCTTTTACCCAATATTCAACCAGATATTTTTCCGTATCCAGCAGAGTACCATCCATATCAAAAATCACAGCCGATATCATTTTCTCTCCGGTTCCTCCGTTTCTCTTCCGAATTTATCTAAAATTCATCGGCCATATACCAGAACAACGGAAGCGGAAACCAGTCTTTCGGAATCCGGTTCCACACCTCCTTATGGATACCGGCGTGATCTCCCAATGCCGCCGTATAAGACAGCAGCAGCTCCTGTGCCTGACTGCCGGAAAGCACAACCGCATCCGGCAGTGCCTCTTTCTTTACTGTCACATGTACTCCATCGCTTTGGGCCAGAATCGGCTGGCCATCCATCACCGCGGAAAAAGTTCCCGGAGCAATGCCCATCGTCTGAGCTTTGAGCGTCAGATAGGCTTCCAGAACCTTCGCGTAATCCAGGATCTGGAACATAGCAGATCCGCAGCGGGACAAATGGCAGTCTTCCGCAAGAGAGGAAAGAGCACGGATGGTTTCCTTCTCATAAACAGGCACGGAGATCTCCAGTTCCTGTACATCACGCCATTTCAGGTAAGAGGCAATGACCATTCTCTGATCAATCGGGACTGTGAACGCTGATTCCACCAGATTTCCCGGTCCTGCGAGGAGGATGTATCCGATCAGTTCTCCATTTTTTCTGACTCCGAAAGCTTCCTCCCCAAACGTCTTCATCACATCTTCCACGTTTTCCTTTGTTCTGACCACATGGAACGGTTTTGCTTCATTTAATTGTACGGCAAGGGCTGTTCCCTGCTCTTTGTTTTCTTCCGAAAACAACGGTTCAAAGGTAATTTCCTCTTCGATTGTATTTCCCAGCGCATGACGGATGTTTGTCTTTGACACTTCAAAAACAAGCCGCATACTTCCCGGTGTGAATCCAAAATATCCATATCTCTGCCGCTGACCATCCAGAACCAGAAGATCACACTTTCCCTTCAGTTCTTTTTGCCAGTCACCAAGCAGGCGCTTCATATGCCCCTCGCCTCTCGCCTTCGGATGTACACAGACGGTACCTACATAACCTGCCTGCAGCTTATGGCCGCACACACCAAGTTCCTGGGGAAGGACTGCCACCATCGCCCGCAGTTTTCCTCTTTCATCCACCGCAACACGATGAATCGCAGTCATCTGCTCCCCTGCCTGATACACTTTCGGCAATATTTCTTCAAAATCATGGGGACGATGATTCGTGCTGAACACATAATTGGCCAGCTCAATACAATCTTCCCATTCTTTTGGCTCTGCTTTCCTGTACTCTGTCATACGAAAGTTCTCCTTTTTTCTCTGTCAAATTTTCGGTTTTGGAACCCTGGACGCTTTTCATATATTGTAGCACAGTTTTCCCCGAAAGGACAGCAGAACCGTTACAGATCCTCTGTGAATTACTGAATCGCTTTTACCGGATAATCCTGCTTCTCCACAGCTTCTTTGAGCACTTCATCTGCCACCGGAGCGGACATGGTCACCACCGCAGTTCCCTTGGCATGGGAAACTTCTGCTTTTTCCACTCCCTCCACTGCCTCAAGTGCCTTTTTTACTCTTGCCTCACAGTGAACACACATCATTCCCTCTACGGTAAGTGTCTTTACGAATTCTTTGTTTTCTGTCTGCATTTTCAGATCCTCCTTTGAAATCACTTTTTTTCTTTTTTTATCTTTTGACGCGTCATACATCCGAAACAGATTCAGACGCAGAGCGTTTGATACAACGCAGAAACTGGAAAGGCTCATTGCAGCCGCCCCGAACATCGGATTCAGCTTCCAGCCAAAAATGGGAATCCAGACGCCCGCAGCGAGCGGGATTCCGATCGTATTATAAATAAATGCCCAGAACAGATTTTCATGAATATTTTTTAACGTG
>JAQYOA010000195.1 GCA_028727605.1 Lachnospiraceae bacterium | reverse complement strand
CTTCTCCTTTCAGTTGACACCTTGAACATCAAAAAAGAACCAGCACTGCAACCTTGACAATACTGATTCTTTAGAAATCCTTTATTTCTGGGCTTTTTTTCCCTATTTCTTATCCGCTCTTGACATCAAGACAACCGTCTCCACATGCACCGTCATTCCAAACTGATCGACCCCTCTGACTCGTTTCAGCTCATAGCCTCTCTCGCAGAGTATCTTTAAGTCCCTTGCCAGCGTTGCTGAATCGCAGGAAACATACACAATACGGTCGGGCTGCATCTGAACCATCGTTTCAAGAAGAGATTCCTCGCAGCCCTTCCGCGGCGGATCTACCACGATCACATCCGCATGGGCAGTCTCACCCGGATGATCCGCCGCATAATCGGCATAATATTTCGGCAGAACTTCTTCTGCTTTTCCCACGAAAAACTCAGCGTTATCAATCCCATTCAGAGACGCATTCCTTTTTGCATCGCTGATGGCGTCAGGCACAATCTCAACACCGTAGACTTTCTTTGCTTTTCCGGCCAGAAACAGGGAAATGGTTCCGATTCCGCAGTACAGATCCCAGACGGTTTCCTCCCCTGTGAGCCCCGCATATTCCAGAGCCAGATCATACAGTTTTTTTGTCTGTACCGGATTGACCTGATAGAAAGACAGCGGGGAGATCTGATATTGCACTTCCCCTATGGAATCGGTAATATAGCTTGATCCCCAGAGTGTACGGATCGTATTTCCCATAATCACGTTTGTCTGTTCCCGGTTAATGCTGACGGAAATACTGGTCATTCCCTCCACAGTACAAAGTTTCTGAATCAGCTTTTCTTCCCCCGGGAGTTTCTTTCCATTGATTACCAGACAAACCATATATTCTTTGGAAGTAAATCCATAACGGATCAATACATGGCGCACCAGCCCTTTGCCTGTTGTTTCCTCATAGGCTGTCACGCCGCACTCCTCCATCCAGGAGAGAATCAGATTCAGAATCGTCTCATTCTCTTCCACTCCCAGATAGCAGTTCCTGTTTTCCATGATCTGATGCGTTCGTCCTGCATAAAAGCCGGTAATCAGTTTGCCGTTCTTATCTGTTCCCACCGGAAACTGCGCCTTATTTCGATATCGGAACGGATACTCCATGCCAACAATCGGTTCCATCGGAATCTCCGTAAACCCGCCGATTCTCTGCAGATTGTTTCTGATCTTATTTTCTTTGAAGCGAAGCTGCTCCTGATAGTCCAGCATCTGCAGCTGACAGCCGCCGCAGGCGCGCGCGACCGGACAGACCGGCTCCACTCTGTGGGGGGACGGCTTGATAATTTTCATAAGGCGTGCATAAGCATAATACTTCTTTGCCTTCATAATCTTCACTTCCGCCACATCACCAATCACAGTATCTTTGACAAAGAGGGTATAGCCCTCTGTTTTGCCTATACCCTCTCCGTCATGTCCCATATCTTCGATTGTTACGGTCAGGACATCATTTTTTTTGTATGTCATCAGATTTCTCCTGTTCTGCGGATATTGGATTCGAAGAAACGGTTATATCCCAGCCACTCATTTTCCTCCGGAGCAGACTCGAACAGCTCGGTCAGCGTTTCCATCTTTGCATCGGCATTATCTGCCAGGTTCAATGCCACTGCTTCCGCCAGCGCCGGTTTTTTCGGGGAACCGTATTCCAGTTCTCCGTGATGGGCCAGAATACAGTGCTTCAGTTGATTTTCCAGTTTCACCGGGAAATTGGGGATCTTCGCTGCAGCGTCATGAACCATTTCAGCCCCGATCATAATGTGCCCCAGCAGCTGACCGTCATCGGTATAATCGTTCTGCGGAAAAGCGGAAAGTTCTCTCGTTTTTCCGATATCGTGCAGCATAGCCGCACTCAGCAGCAAATCACGGTTCAAAATACCATAGGATTTGGAAAGATAATCGCAAAAACGGGTCACACTCAGCGTATGCTCCAGCAATCCACCGACAAAACCGTGATGCACATTTTTAGCAGCGGAACCCACTTTAAATTTCTTAACGGTTTCCTGATCCCGGACAAAATAATACTGCAAAAGTTCCTGAAGATACCGGTTCGTCACTGTACCGATCCAGGAAAGCAGCTCCTGATACATCGTCTCGATATCATAACGGCTGGTAGGCAGATAATCCGAAGGATTGTACTCTCCCTCGTCTGCTTTTCTTGCCCGCTTAATGGAAATCTGAAGTGCTCCGTTAAAGCTTGTAACATCGCCCACGATATCCACATAATCCAGAGCCTCAAACTCATCGATCCCCTGGGAGTTGGGATCCCAGACTTTTGCATCGATGGTTCCGGTTCGGTCCTGAAGGATCACATTATCATACGGCTTTCCGTTTTTCGTCACTGCGGACTGTCTGTGTTTGCATAAATAGATTCCGGACATCCGGTTGCCTTCGTGTAACTCATTGATATACTTCATAAATTGAATTCCTCTTTCTACGTTTCACTTTCAAAATCGATTGCTTTCCATACTCCAGAATGCATTCTACCAGATCTCCGGATATATTGCACGGTTTTTCTTAAATTTCTCCGATTGTCACTTCAAATTCCATCTCGGCATAACCTTCCGCTCCCTTTCGCATGGCGATCACTTTCACCACCGTACCGGGACTGTGTTTTACCAGCTGATCATGATACTGTTTCAATGTCAGGGTTTTTTCACCGTCCACTTTTACAATGACATCATATTCTTTGATTCCGGCCATCATTGCCGGAGATTCTTCCGCAATACCGGTGACCAGAACTCCTTTTGGTATCCCCGTCTTATCCGAAATTTCATCCGTTACATTTTGCCCCTTAATCCCGATATACGATCTTGAGACATTATTGGACAATGCTTCAATCAGCTGTTTGATCTGCGAAATCGCAATCCCTGTCACCACATTTTTGCCCTTCGTGCTTCCATAGCTCTGCGCAATAATTCCCACGATTTCGCCGTCCAAATTTACCAGAATCCCGCTGCCGTCCGCGCTTCCGAGGATATCTGTGGTCAAAAGATTATATTCCGTGTCCAGTGTTGATATTTTATTGGTAACCGAAGTGACAATTCCGTAAGCTACCGAGTCGCTGTATCCGATCGGACTTCCAAGCGCAAGAATCGGATCCCCCTGATTCACACTGTAGGAATTTCCAAGCGGCGCAATTTCCAGGCCCTCCCGGGTTGATTCTCCGAGTTTTTCTTCCTCTACTTTCAGAATTGTCAAACCGGTATTCGGATCATGCTTCTGGTAAATTGCATCTACCATCGTGGAATCCCAGAAAGTGACCTGAATCCGTTCAATATTTTCCACAATCCGATACTCGGTCAGAATAAACAGATCCTGTCCGTTCTCCGCCACAATAAGACCTGAAATCTGCTGCTGACTCTCATAATTCTGATTAAAATAATCCATCTGACTTGTAATGCCAATGACAGTTACCAGCGCTCGCTGCGGTTTTGCAGCTACCTCAAGCATATCGTGATAAATTTTCTCATAATCCTCCAGGCTGATTTCTTTTTGCTCTGTCTGCCCTTCGCCATCGGAAGAAGTGGCTTCGCTGCCCTTTCCGATCTCTTCGGAAGACACCTCGGAACCGGAAGTCGTATTCTCCGAATCTGTCAGAGATGAGCTGGCGCTTTCCGTCTCATTGGAATTTACATCATCCGGATCTTCATCCGAGGGAATGTCAACTTTCGGCGGCTTTTCCTCAGCGGCAAACGCGTTCGAAGCCAAAGGTTCCACCACCGCAAAGGTCACCGCTGCCACGGCTCCGAAAATCACTGCAAAAAACAGCAAAAGAGCAAACCGGATCACCATCTTTTTGATATCCGGCGGCTCTTTCTTAATGATCTCTTTCATAAATTTATAATTTTTCGGATCGTTTTCCATAGCGTAATCTCCACAACTGCGTTTCCTGTTGATATAAATCCTGCAACTTCACAAATAAGCCAAAACTCATCTGTCTCTTGCCCCATCATATCAAATATTTATGAACAAACTATGAAGAATGTTTCATTTTTATAATCCGCCTTTCTGCGAAAGCCACCAATGCGTCATGAAACATGTTGGCTGACTTTCACTTTTCAATTCTATCTTCCTTCTGATATGATTTCTTTATAAGACCGACACACTACAGAACACGTGGAGGTGA
>JAQYOA010000194.1 GCA_028727605.1 Lachnospiraceae bacterium | reverse complement strand
GAGTCGAGATACTAAAAGTACATGCAAAGAATGTTTTGCTGGATGAAACGGTTGATCTGGATGGAATCGCACTTGCCACATCCGGAGCGGTTGGCTCTGATCTTGCAAATATGATCAACGAGGCGGCAATTCTGGCTGTTAAAAACGGAAGAAATGCAGTATCTCAGAAAGATCTTCTGGAAGCGGTGGAGGTCGTTCTTGTCGGAAAAGAGAAGAAGGATCGGATCCTAAGTCAGGAAGAGCGGAGAATTGTATCCTACCACGAAGTGGGTCATGCATTGGTAACGGCGCTGCAGAAGGACTCGGAGCCGGTGCAGAAGATTACCATTGTACCGCGTACTATGGGTGCGCTGGGTTATGTAATGCAGGTTCCCGAAGAGGAAAAGTTTCTGAATACTAAGAGTGAACTGGACGCGATGATTGTGGAGTGTCTGGCGGGCCGTGCCGCAGAGGAACTGGTTTTTGGAAATGTTACAACGGGAGCTTCCAACGATATCGAGAAAGCTACCAAGATCGTACGTGCGATGATTACGCAATACGGAATGTCTGAGAAATTCGGTCTCATGGGGCTTGCGAGCCAGGAAAATAAATATCTCGACGGAAGGATGGTTCTGAACTGCGGAGATGCAACTGCAACGGAGATTGATCATGAAGTAATGCGCGTTTTGAAAGAGGCTTACGAAACGGCAAAAGAACTTCTTGCGAAGAACAGAGATGCCATGGATCGAATTGCGGCACATCTGATTCAGAAAGAAACCATTACCGGAAAAGAGTTTATGGAGATTTATCATCAGGTATTGCTGGAAAGAAGCGCAGGTTCGGGTGAGGAACCTGCAGAAGTAATATAAAAATTATAAATACACACCCGACGGAATGGCAGATGGAAGAAGATCTGCTTTTCGTTGGGTGTTTTTTGGAGATGAAACAATGGCATTTGATATTCAGGAGGAATTGAAAAAACTTCCCGGAAAGCCCGGTGTTTATCTAATGCATGATGCAGACGATACCATTATTTATGTTGGGAAAGCGATATCCCTGAAGAACCGGGTGCGGCAGTATTTTCAGACAAGCAGAAATAAAGGGCCGAAGATTGAACAGATGGTAACGCAGATTGCACGTTTTGAGTATATTGTGACAGATTCGGAACTGGAAGCGCTGGTGCTGGAATGTAATCTGATTAAAGAACATCGCCCGAAATATAATACTATGCTGAAGGATGACAAGGCATACCCTTATATTCGGGTGACGGTGCAGGAAGACTTCCCGCGAATTCTGTTTGCTCATCAGATGAGAAAAGATAAATCAAAGTATTTTGGCCCTTATACCAGCGGTGGGGCGGTTAAGGATACGATTGAACTTTTACGGAAATTATACTGTATAAGGTCCTGCAGCAAAAACCTGCCGCGGGATATCGGAAAAGATCGTCCATGTCTGTACTATCACATTCATCAGTGCAAAGCACCGTGCCAGGGATATATATCGAAAGAGGAATACGGTGAGCAAATCAAAAATGCCATAAGTTTTCTGAACGGAAATTACAGCGGAATAATCAAGGAACTGGAGCAGAAAATGACGGCGGCTGCGGAAGAGCTGCGGTACGAGGAAGCGATGGAATACCGGGATCTGATTGAAAGTGTGAGGCGTATCGGAGAGCGGCAGAAGATTACAAACAGCGACGGTGAGGACAAGGATGTCATTGCATTGGCTATGGATAAGGAGGATGCGGTGGCACAGATCTTTTTCGTGCGTCAGGGAAAGCTGATCGGACGGGAGCATTATTATATGCGGGTAGCGGAAGAGGAACGGAAAGATCAGGTCCTTCAGGCATTTGTGAAACAGTTTTATTCAGGAACTCCGATGATACCAAAAGAAGTGATGATTTCGGATGAAATAGAAGAGCAGCAGCTGATCGAAGACTATCTTTCCGAGAAACGGGGACAACGGGTTCACATTCGTGTGCCCAAAAAAGGGAAAAAGGAAAAAATGGTAGAGCTGGCTGAAAAAAATGCAAAGATTGTTCTGGATCAGGATCGGGAACGGATCAAACGGGAAGAGGGAAGAACCATCGGTGCGGTAAAGGAAATTGCCGGATGGCTGAATCTGGCGTCACTGGATCGCATGGAGGCTTATGATATTTCAAATATCAGCGGCTTTCAGTCTGTCGGTTCGATGATCGTATACGAAAAAGGAAAACCCAAAAGGGCCGATTATCGAAAATTCCGTATTAAGTCTGTGGAAGGCCCGAATGATTATGCCAGCATGAAAGAGGTACTGGAACGGCGTTTTCTGAGAGGAATTTCGAAAGACAGCGGATTTGACAAGCTTCCGGATCTGATTCTGATGGACGGCGGCCGCGGTCAGGTGAACATTGCAGTGGAAGTCATGAGAGAAATGAATCTGTCGATCCCGATTTGCGGAATGGTAAAAGATGACAAACACAGAACCAGAGGACTTTACTATGACAATCAGGAAATACCGATTGACAGAAACAGTGAAGGCTTTAAACTGATTACGCGGATTCAGGACGAAGCTCATCGTTTTGCAATTGAGTACCATCGACTTCTGCGGAGCAAGGGACAGGTACACTCGATTCTCGATGATATTCCGGGAGTAGGACCGACAAGAAGGAAGGAATTGATGAAGCATTTTCAGAGTCTGGATGAGCTGCGAAATACCACACAGGAGGAATTGGCACAGCTGCCCTCTATGAATCAGAAAGCAGCCCGTCAGGTCTATGAATACTTTCATGCAAAAGCGCAGGGAGACGGGGAAAAACAGGAAGCAATTGAAATGCCGGATTCTCTGTGATTAGTGAAAAGATTCAAAATACAGATTGAATCGATTAATTTATTGTGCTAAAATGTGAAAAGAGGCTGTCATGACAGAGTCTGGAGGATAACAGAATATGAAAGCAATTGAATTGACAAAACTGGTGGAAGAATTGGATCTGCGCAATCTGACCCCGGAAGTGGATATGTCGGAGCTGGTGGTCACTACACCTGAGATCAATCGTCCGGCATTGCAGTTGACCGGCTATTATGAACACTTTGCCAATGAGCGTGTGCAGATTATAGGTTATGTGGAGTTTTCCTATCTGCAGCATCTGGATGAGGAGGAACGTGTGAGAGCGTTCGAGGATTTCCTCAGCCGCGATATTCCCTGCGTGATTTTCACTACCAGTATGATTCCGGGAAAAGAGATACTGGATTTGTGCAATAAATATCAGGTACCGGCCTTCGTTGTAGATAAGTCTACCTCCTTTTTCATGGCGGAGATCATTCGCTGGCTGAACGTGCAGCTTGCGCCGATGATTTCCATTCATGGCGTACTGGTGGATGTATTTGGTGAAGGCGTTTTGATTATGGGTGAAAGCGGAATCGGAAAGAGTGAGGCAGCACTTGAGCTGATCAAACGAGGACATCGTCTTGTCAGTGATGATGTTGTTGAAATCAGCCGTGTCAGTGATGTCACACTGGTTGGTACTGCGCCGGATATTACACGTCATTTTATTGAACTTCGTGGAATCGGCATCATCGATGTGAAGACACTGTTTGGTGTTGAGAGTGTAAAAAATACACAGTCAATCGATCTGGTCATTAAACTGGAAGAGTGGAACAAGGATAAAGAATATGATCGTCTGGGGCTTGAGGAGGAATATATCGAATTCCTCGGCAACAAAGTTGTATGCCATTCTCTGCCGATTCGTCCGGGCCGTAATCTGGCAATTATTGTAGAAACTGCTGCAGTAAACCACAGACAGAAAAAGATGGGTTATAATGCTGCACAGGAGCTGTATAAACGAGTTCAGGCAAACCTGATTAAGAAAAGGGAGGACAGATAGTAATGGAAAAGTATGTATTTGGTATTGATGTCGGAGGTACAACAGTAAAGTGCGGTCTGTTTCAGACAGACGGAGCCCTGCTGGAGAAATGGGAAATCCCGACCCGTACAGAGAACTCAGGAGAAGCGATTCTGCCGGATATTGCAGAAAGTGTAAAAGCAAAAATTGCAGAAAAGCAGTTGGATCCGGCTGAAATCGCAGGCGTTGGTATTGATGTTCCGGGTCCGGTCAATGAGGAAGGTGTACTTTCGATTGCGGTAAACTTAAACTGGAAGGACAAGGATATTGTGAAAGAACTTTCCGGATTGCTGGATGGTATGAGAGTGAAAGCAGCCAATGATGCAAATGCGGCAGCTCTCGGAGAGATGTGGGCCGGCGGCGGAAAAGGAACCAGAAATCTGATTATGGTTACATTGGGAACCGGTGTCGGCGGCGGTATTATCGTTGACGGAAAAATTGTTGCAGGTGCCCACGGGGCCGGCGGAGAAATCGGACATGCTTGTGTAGATCCGGAAGAGGAAACGGCATGCAACTGCGGAAATCACGGTTGTCTGGAGCAGATGGCTTCTGCCACCGGAATTGCACGGCTGGCAAAGAAATACCTGGCAAACAATGATACCCCTTCTTCTCTTCGCAGCAGAGGAGACTCCATCAGTGCCAAAGCTGTTTTTGATGCACTGAAAGAGGGAGATCAGGCCGCATCCGAGATCGTAGAAGAGTTTTCCGAGTATCTTGGAAATGCACTGGCAATCTTTAGCTGTGTGATTGATCCGGAAGTAATTGTTATCGGCGGAGGCGTTTCAAAGGCAGGACAGATTCTGATTGACGGAGTGAAAAAATATTATCAGAGAGATGCTTTTGTTCCGTGTAAAGAAACACCGATTGTACTGGCAGGACTTGGAAATGATGCCGGAATTTACGGAGCAGCCAGAATGCTCCTTGATTGATCCTTGATTTGTTTCTCATATACATAGAGACGTCAAAAGCCCCGGGGCAAGACAGAAATTCAATTCTGTTTTGCTCCGGGGCCTTTTGCTGTCAAATATCGTTATGGTTCCGAAGAGGGTGATACACCGGAATCGACGGTTCCATCGTCCGGAGAAGGTGTAGGAGTGAGATTCGCATCCGTTTCCCCGGAAGATTCGGTTCCGCCTTCGGAGGAGGGATCCTCCGAAGGGATTGGCGTTGGCGCTGTGGTAGGCTCCAACGTAGGAGTTGGTGTAGCCTCAGGTGTCGGAGTCGGGGTAGGCGCTACGTAATGACCCTTGCAGCGCTCGGTTGGGATATCTGCCAGTGCATAATACTCCACCTTTGTAGATGGACAGTCGGAACGGGCAAGCAGGCCGCTCTCTGTACAGATTGTGACTTCTTTTACTGTGGAAGACATCGTAAATTCCACATCGGGAAGTCCCTCGTGGATTCTGGTCATGACCTTTGCCCAGAGCCGCTTATGGAAATCCCGGTTGGATTCCGGAAAAGCGGCATGGGAATCATAAGCGGTCCAGATCGTAGCCGTATAATAGGGAGTAAATCCGGAGAATACCAGGTCTTTGTATTCGTTGGTGGTACCGGTTTTTCCCGCAACATGCATATTGGGAATCTGACATGCGGTACCGGTGCCTCTCTCTACGACATCCTCCATCACAGACGTTAAAAGCGAGGCAGTGCTGGATTTGAAAACCTGCGTGGAGGTACGGTTGGTATTATCGATAAGCACGTTTCCTTTGCTGTCTGTTACTTTTGTATAGAAAATCGGACTATTGTATTTTCCGCCGTTCGCAATACATGCGTAAGCAGCGGTCAGTTCCAGATTGCTGACACCATTGTGCATACCTCCGATTGCCAGAGGCTGAATAGCATCATCGGCCGCATTCAGTTTGGTAAAGCCCAGCTTGGTCAGGTATTCAAAGCCTGCAGCCGGGGTGATCTGGGTAAGTGTCTTTACTGCCGGTATATTGTAGGAGTGAACAATGGCTTCCCGTACAGTTACATTACCGTGGTATCGTCCGTCGGAATTTCGGACAGGCTGCCCGTTCTCATAGCTGTAAGCTTCGTCTTCAATCACTGTGGAAAGAGTAATCTCACCAAGATCCAAAGCAGGTCCGTAAGTGGCCAATATCTTAAAAGTAGAACCGGGCTGAGAATAACTGTCCGTAGCGCGGTTCAAGGTAAGACTGGCTGTCTTCTCACCGCGGCCTCCTACGATTGCCTTGACATAGCCGGTTTGCTGATCGATGATGGTCATACTTGCCTGGGGCTGCAGCGTGAAATTGATCCGTTCTCCGATAATGAGATCCCCCTCTCCCACAACAGAAGCTTTATACTGATCGACATAGGACTGGGCTTCTTCTTTGGAGTCAAAAAGAAGATCGAAGGTGGAGTCCTGATTTCGGAAATACAGCTGCAGCATTTCTTTACTGTAATTCTGTGTTTCGCCATCGGCTTGTTCGACTGTCATTGCCCAGTCGAGGCCGTATTGTACATTGGACGGGAAATTCTCCTCATTCTGAAACTCCTCCTCCAGAACCGACTGAATATAGGAATCCTGTGTGGTATAGATTTTCAGACCGCCGCTGTAGACAACATTTTTGGCCTGAACTTCCGTGTAACCTTTCTGCGTCATCAGGTCACTGATCAGCTGTGTGATCACCTCGTCGATGAAATAGGAGTATGGGATGCTCTCTGCCTGGGTTTCCGTGTGCATGGCAATCCGGTCATAGACATTGTCGTTGAGGGCTTCCTGGTATTCCGCCTCGGTGATATAGTTTTGTTCCTTCATGTTGCGGAGCACTTTTTCGCGGCGGGTTGCGTTGTTTTCCGGATGATTGATGGGATTGTATCTGGTAGGAGCCTGAGGAATGGCAGCCAGAACTGCACATTCAGAAAGCGTCAGGTCCTTTGCATCTTTGCCGAAATAAGTTTGTGCCGCAGTCTGAATGCCGTAACAGCCGGAACCGAGATTGATTGTGTTCAGATAATTCTCAAGAATAACCTCTTTGGCATTTTCTCCCTGAGCAGTCAGTTCTTTTTCCAGTTCCACAGCCAGATACTGTTCCTGCAGTTTTCGCTTGAAACTTTCCAGGCGTGTCTCACTCATCCAGTCGGTGAAGACATTGTTTTTCAAAAGCTGCTGCGTGATTGTGCTGGCGCCCTCTGTGAAATGGAACCCGTTTCCGACACCAACCACGAACGCACGGAGAATACCGCTGGGATCAATTCCGTTATGCTCATAAAAACGCGCATCCTCGATGGCAACGATTGCATGCTGCATGTCAATGGGAATCTCGTCGATGGAAATGGAGACACGATTTCCCTCGGCGCCTGTGAGTTTTTGAAGTTCATTCCCCTCGGAATCGTAGATAAAAGACGCATTTCCAAGAGGCATGATATTGACCTGTGAGATATCGGGTGCATCGTCGATAATGCCGCGCACAGTTCCAAAGACCAGACATGCCGCGCATACAAAGAAAGCCAGCATCAGGGCGAATCCGATACGCAGTGCAGTAACCCCGGCTGTTTTCCCGAACATAGCGGAACGGGACGTCAGCTCTTCACGCTTGTCGGCGACGTGTTTTCTTCCAAACTTCATATGTTTCCTCCTTAAATTATGGATTGTCCGGATGTAATTTGGCGCAGAACAACCCGTAAAACGGCTTAACACTCAAAGTATAACCTATTCGCATTATATCAAATCCATCATATGAAGGAAAGCGAAAATTGAAAAGTTCACAATTTCCTTCGCGCGGACACTTCGGCAATCGACAAATCAGCTTTTGCATGATATAATCGAAGAATCGAAAAACGTCGGTGGAAGCTGATGGAAAAAGAAGAAACAGCAGGTGAAAGCACATGGTAGAGAGATATAAGACGATCTATATCGGCGGTGAAGGGGAACTGATTGAAAAAAAATCCCGCTTTATTGCGACGGTCCGACTGGTGGAATCAGAGGAGGAAGCGCTTCAGATCCTGGAAGCTCTGAGAAAAAAATACTGGAATGCCACACACAACTGTTTTGCCTATGTGATTGGTGAAAAGAGAGAGACAGTACGGTGCAGTGATGACGGAGAACCGTCCGGTACAGCCGGGCGTCCGATGCTGGATGTCCTTCTGGGAGAAGGAATCTGCAACGTTCTCGTCGTTGTTACCCGTTATTTTGGAGGAACACTGCTTGGTACGGGAGGGCTTGTCCGTGCATATTCACAGGCTGTGCAGGCCGGACTGGCAAAGAGTACTGTTATTGAAAAAATCTATGGCGTCCGCATGCAGATTCACACGGATTACAATGGAGTCGGAAAGATTCAGTATCTTCTGGGACAGAGAAAAATTCCGATTCTGTGTGCCGAGTATACAGATAAAGTCAGGATGGAAGTCATGATTCCGGCCGGTGATGCCGGGAAGCTTCAGGCGGAAATTACAGAAGGGACGAACGGCAGGGCCAGAATGGAGATCAGTGAGAATCTGTATTTTGCGGTGAATGAAGGAGAATTGATTTATCATGATGCCTTGACCAGATATAAAAATCTCGAGGCGTAAAAACAGAGAATGGGAGGTTTGACAAATATGAGATATCCGAAATCTTTGCCGATGGGAGGAACCATTGGCTTTGTGGCTCCGTCTTTTGGATGCAGCAGTGAGCCGTATCATACGGCATTTTTGAATGCGTTAAAGAAATGGAAGGAAATGGGATATCAGGTGGAACTGGGGCCGAATTGCTTTGTGGAGGAAGGAATCGGAATCAGCAGCACGCCGGAGAAATGTGGAAAAGAGCTGAGTGAATACTATCTTCGGGATTCCAATGACTGTCTGATTTCCTGCGGAGGCGGTGAGCTGATGTGTGAGATACTGGATTATGTGGATTTTGAAAAAATCCGTCAGGCAAAACCAAAATGGTATCTGGGCTATTCAGACAATACGAACATGACATTTCTGCTGACGACGCTCTGTGATGTGGCATCTGTCTACGGACCGTGTGCAGCAGCGTTTGGCATGGAGCCGTGGCATCCGGCGATCCAGGATGCGTTTGATGTACTGACCGGACAGAAGCTGACCATCAAGGGCTATGATCTGTATGAAAAAGAAGGATTAAAGGATGAGGAAAATCCGTTGGTACCTTACAATGTGACAGAGCCATGCATCCGCAAAAAAGTGCCGGATAAGGATATCACCATGGAAGGTCGTCTGATCGGCGGCTGCCTCGATGTACTGACCCTGCTTCTCGGCACAAAGTACGATAAAGTACAGGAGTTTACCGAGCGCTATAAAGAGGATGGAATCATCTGGTTTATCGAAGCCTGTGATCTGAATGTCATGGGAATCCGCCGTGCCCTGTGGCAGATGGAACAGGCAGGTTGGTTTGGTCATGTCAAAGGATTTCTGATTGGGCGGCCATATTGCAACGGAGAAGAATTCCTGGGGCTGGATCAGTATGAGGCTGTGACAGGAATCCTTGGAAAAT
>JAQYOA010000193.1 GCA_028727605.1 Lachnospiraceae bacterium | reverse complement strand
TTTTTATGGGTGCTTTCGACATAGAACGACCGTAAACGCTCCATAGCGTGTACCTATACAAAATATTCTGCGTGACAGCTCAATAATACTTGCATTTCCAGAAGACATATATTATAATACATTTTATAAATTTTTTGTTATAAAGTGTACTTTTTGACTGGAGATGAAAGATATAAACCAAATCAAAAGAAGGTTATATATTTATGAAAGAGGATAACAAACTGAAGCATCAAGGTGCCTGTGATTTAAGGCGTGGAAGTAGAGACGATTCTATAACAGTGTCAGAGGAAGAACAGACTGGATACTCCCGAAACAGAGATGTGGCGGAAAAAAAGAAAAAATATCGGATTAGATCAGAATATATATTACGAGAGATCGCAGGCGAATATGCGATCATTCCAGTGGATACGGATAGTCCGATGGAAAATGCAGTAATGGCTCCGAATGAGACAGCAGTTTTTATCTGGAAATGCTTTGAAGAACCAAGCACTCTGGAAGAGGTAGTTGCCAGAGGAATGCAGGAATATGATGTTGCAGAAGAGAAACTGCGAAATGCAGTGGGAAGATTTGTGAAAGAATCGTTGGAGTATAAGATTTTAGAGGAGGAAGAGTGAAATGAAAAAGGAATGGGTAGAACCAAGGATTGAGGTTCAGAAGTTTACACCGAATGAATATGTGGCTGCTTGCTGGTTAGTATCAAAAGGAGACAATCATGTAGTACTTGATATCTGCCCCACAGATGGAAAATTAACTACACCAAATAAACCTAGAACATGGAATCATCAGGGCTTTAATGATGATGGATTTGACTTCCTTACTGGTGGTGACGACACGATTCCAAGTGGATGGAGTTCCGGCTGGTGTGGAACTGAGAATGAATTAGTCCATGTGAAAGCAGGCGATGTATACGGTCCGGCTAAAGGAACTTATGGAAATCATGGAGCAACTAAAAATGAAGCTATGTACACTGGTAGCATCTATTGGTTTGGAAATCGAGCAGAGCCACTTCAGATTACTAAAGACAATTGTAGTAGCTATGGTGTTGGCCCTAACGCATCATAAATCAAATTACATAATGAACTTGACGGATGGTCTTCGACCATCCGTTTCGTATATAAAAGGAGATTTATATGGAAGCGATTGACTATCAGGGAACGGTGGAATTAAAGCTTTGTGAAAAGGCAACGGAAAGACTAAATCCCATCAATGGGATTTTAGAGCTTACGCCGTTATGTAATATGAACTGTGATATGTGTTTTGTACGGCTTTCTCCGCAGGAGATGCAGAAACAAGGAAGAGTCCGGAGCGGGGAAGAATGGATCTTCCTTGCTGAGGAGATGCGCAGGGCGGGAACATTGTTTGTTCTGCTGACCGGCGGGGAACCGTTGCTTCATCCGGATTTTCGGGACATTTACATCACGTTGAAGAAGATGGGAATGATCCTGACCATTAATACAAACGGAACGCTGATCAATGAAGAATGGGCGGATTTTTTTGCCAGATACAAGCCTAGGAGGATCAATATTACCTTATATGGGAAGGATGAAGAGACTTATGAAAATCTCTGTCATGATCCGGAGGGATACCGGCGTGTGAGAAAAGCCATGGAACTATTAAAGGAACGCCATGTGGATGTCAAGATCAATAGCAGCATTACACCGAAGAACATCCATGATCTGGATGCTTTATGTAGGATTGCAGAGGACAAAGGTACAGCCTGGAAATTTGATACCTATATGTACCCGGCGTCCAGAGAACGTCTGTCTGATTTTGACCTGCAGTCCCGTCTTTTTCCGCAGGAAGCGGCGGCAGCACGGGTGCGGATCATGGAGAAAAAGGAAAAGGAGAACTTCCTTCAGGCAGCGGCCCGTCTGCTGTCTTTGGGAGATGCGCCCGAAGGAGATGCGATACCGTCTCCGGTGAAATGCCGGGCGGGAAGAAGCTCTTATGTTATCAACTGGCAGGGAAAGATGCGTCCATGCATCATGCTGACAAAGCCGGAAGCAGATGTATTTCAGCTGGGCTTTTCAGAGGCGTGGAAAGAAATTACGAATGCCGTTTCAAATATACGGCTAAACGCCAAATGCAGTGCCTGTACGATGCGGGAAGCCTGCCAAAGCTGTGCAGCCTGTGCCTTCCTGGAAACAGGAGCATTCGACGGTGTTCCGGAATATATGTGCCAGTATACAAAAGAAACACTCCGGCTGTTAAAGGATATCTGTAAGAAAAAGCAATTTGGTGATATGTCAAGAGGTGATTAAAAAACGATTTCAAT
>JAQYOA010000192.1 GCA_028727605.1 Lachnospiraceae bacterium | reverse complement strand
AGAATGAATGAGCGCGCAAAAGAGCTTGGAATGAAAGACACTAATTTTGAAGATTGCTGTGGACTGACCGACTCGGCAAATCACTATACGTCTGCTCATGATGTCGCAGTCATGTCCAGAGAGCTGATTTTGCGATATCCGCAAATCCTGGAGTATTCTTCGATCTGGATGGAGGATATCACCCATGTGACCGCAAGAGAAACCAAAAACTTTACGCTTACGAACACAAATAAATTAATTCGGGGATATGATGGATGTATCGGACTGAAAACAGGAAGTACACAGGTTGCAAAATACTGTGTTTCAGCGGTTGCAAAGAGAAGCGAAATTACATTGATTGCGGTAGTGATGGGTGCACCCGATTATAAGGTACGATTTTCGGATGCAGCTGCCCTGCTGAATTACGGATTCGGCAGGTGTACACTATACATAGATACAAATGATGAAGCATTCAAAGAAATACCGGTCACCAATGGTGTAAAAGACAGCGCTGCAGTAAAATGCGACGGAGAATTCCGTTATCTTTCCGTTTCCGGAGCGAATTTTTCCGAAATCGAAAAGATAGTAGAACTTCCGGATAAAGCAAAAGCACCAATTCAAAAGGGAGAGCATGCGGGAAGAATTGTGTACCGTTTGAACGGAGAAGAAATCGGTTCCACCGCGATCCTTTATGATGAAGATATTAAAAAAGCAGGTTTTGGAGATTATCTAAAACGCACATTGGAAGCATTTAGCAGTGGCGCAGCATAAAATGACGGAGAAATTGCATGGCAAAAAAGAATTTTTACACAGTAAAAAACGGAAGAATCCCGGGAATTTATAAAACCTGGGAAGACTGCAAAGAACAGGTTCAGGGTTATCCCGGAGCTGTTTTTAAAGGATTTGAAACATTAGACGAAGCAGAAGCTTTTTTGGGTAATAGCCAATCAAAAACCGTGCTCGACAAGACAGACAAAGAAGAGGCAATAAAATCTTCGAAAGATCGGCCGGAAGATGCGATCGCCTACGTTGACGGAAGCTATCATCAGGCTACAGGTGCCTTTTCCTGCGGAGTCGTCTTTTTATGGAATGGAAAGGAAATTCACTTAAAAGAGAAATATGAAGATTCCGAACTTTCTTCCATGAGAAATGTTGCAGGTGAAATTAAAGGAGCTGAACTGGCAATGAAATATGCGATGGAACATCAGATTCCAAATCTGGCGATCTACCATGATTATCAGGGAATTGCCAGCTGGTGTACCGGTGAGTGGCAGACGAAAAAAGAGGGAACCAGGGCATATCGCAATTTTTATCTGGAAGCATCCCGGGTAATTCAAATTACTTTTTATAAGGTCAAAGGACATTCGGGTGTAAAGTACAATGAGATTGCAGATCAGCTTGCCAAACAGGCATTGGGACTGCTATAATAGACACTATGAAAAACTTTAGAACAACATTTTATAAAATTCAACCGGCCGGAAAGACAATGCTTCATGGCCATTTCCGGCTGGTATTTTTAAGTGATCTTCACAATAAGGAATTCGGATACAAAAATCAGGAGCTTCTGGATACCATCGTGTCTCTGCAGCCGGATGGAGTACTGATCGGAGGTGATCAGATTGTGGCAAAACCGGGTAGATCGCTGGATCCCGGTCTTTTTGCAGCAATTCGTCTCTCAGAACAGTTTCCCGTTTTCTATGCATGCGGAAATCACGAATATCGTCTGAAGCTATATCCTGACGTATATCCGCAAGCCTACAAAGAATTTCGCGAGCGAATTGCAGAATCAAAGATTGTTTATCTTGAAAATGAGTATGCAGATACAAACTTAAACGGCTGTCCCGTTCGTATCTGCGGATTTGAGATGAAGCGGGAATATTATGATCGCTTTTATCGGGGAAATCTGCCGGAAGAAGAACTGGCAAGAGTATTTGGACAGCCTGACCCGAATCGTTATACGATTTTGCTTGCGCACCATCCCGGATACCAGGATACTTATTTTGAATATGGCGCAAATCTGACACTTTCAGGTCATTATCACGGTGGTGTCGTGAGTTTTGGAAGACATCATGGACTGATCAGCCCGGATTTCCGCGTTTTTTCAAAATACTGCCGCGGACATTATAAGAAAAACGGAAAAGATCATATTATCAGTGCCGGTATCGGGGAACATACCATCCCTGTTCGAATTCATAATCCGAGAGAAGTTGTGGTAATTGATGTCGGCGATTTTTCTTAAGAAATACAAACGATCATTTTTATCCCGTCTGAAACGGAAACTAACATAGATTTTACTTGCATCATAACATATTTGAAAGGTAGAATAGAAGAGGCTTATATATGGCGATTCCAGTAAAGCTGCCGGTGTTTGAAGGACCATTGGATCTTTTGCTGCACCTGATTGACAAAAACAAAATTGATATATATGACATTCCAATCGTGGAAATCACAGATCAGTATCTCGATTATATTCATCAGATGGAAAAAGAAGATCTTGATGTTATGAGTGAATTTATGGTGATGGCAGCCACCCTTTTGGACATCAAGTGTAAAATGCTGCTTCCAAAGGAAATTAACGAAGAAGGGGAAGAAGAAGACCCGAGAGCCGAGCTGGTTCAGCAGCTTTTAGAATATAAGATGTACAAATATATGTCTTATGAACTCAGAGACCGGATGAATGAGGCAAGCCGCGCTGTATATAAGGAGGCATCATTCCCCAGAGAGGTATTGGAGTACCGTGTTCCGATCGATACCAGTGAATTACTGCAGAATGTAACCCTGGACAAACTATATGCCGTTTATAAGTCAATTTTAAAACGACAGGAAGATAAGATCGATCCGATTCGCAGCAAGTTCGGAAAGATCGAGAAAGAAGAGGTAAGCCTTCCGGAAAAAATGACATTCGTGGAACGATATGCGGTTGAGAAGAGGCAGTTTTCCTTTGGAAATTTGCTGGAATCACAGCACAGTAAGGTACAGGTGATTGTTACCTTTCTTGCAATCCTTGAGTTGATGAAATTGGGAAAGATTCGCATTTTTCAGAAAGAATTATTTGGCGAGATTCAAATTGAATCGCTGGAACAAGAGGGTACTTACGTCGAACCTTATACAGAGAAAGAAGACAGTGAAGGGGAATACGATGGAACAGCAGATGAAAAGTGAACAGAGCGAACAGGTACCGGCAAGAAAAGCAGAGAGTATTGAGGAGGCAGAGGCAGCAATTGAGGCGATACTTTTTGCGGCAGGGGATTCTGTAGAGCTTGAGAAAATTTCAAAAGCCATTGGACATGATACGGAGACCACCGGTAAGATCCTGAATCACATGATGGATCAGTATCAGGCTTCGAATCGTGGCATCCGCATTTTGGAACTTGAACATTCCTATCAGATGTGTACGAAACAGGAGTACTATGAATATCTGATTAATATAGCTCTCCAGCCGAAAAAAGCGGTTTTAACTGACGTTATGCTTGAAACACTTTCGATTATCGCTTACAAGCAGCCGGTGACCAAACAGGAGATTGAAAAAATCCGCGGTGTTAAAAGTGATCATGCAGTAAATAAACTGGTTGAATACAATCTGGTTCAGGAACTTGGGCGGCTGGATGCTCCCGGCAGACCGATTGTATTTGGAACCACGGAAGAATTTCTCAGAAATTTCGGAGTAGACTCAACGGAGAATCTGCCTCAGATCAGTCCTGTGAAGATAGAAGATTTCAAGGCAGAGGTGGAAGAGGAAATGCAGGTAAAACTCGATATTTAAGATAAGAAACAGGAGGAATACGTATGCCGACAACTTATGCTCATGACCGTTTTGGAAGAGAAGTGTACTTCCGGCTTCCCCGGGAGCTAAAAGAAGTCATAAAGAAACAGAAAAAACTGTTTCTGATCGGATTGCATGGCCCGGATATTTTCTTTTATTATCATCCGCTAAAAAAGAATCGCATCTCCGAACTTGGAAGTGAGCTGCATAATCAAAAAGCTTCCGTCTTTTTTTCAGAGGGAATTCGCCTCTATAGGGAACATCCGTCTCAGGCGCTGGAAGCATATCTTCTTGGTTTTGCCTGCCATTTCCTGTTGGATTCCGCCTGTCATCCCTATATTGGTCATTACACAGAACAGACAGGAGTATCCCATGCAAAGATTGAAACTCACCTGGATCGATATTTCATGCTTTTAGACCAAAAGGATCCTCTGACGTATCACCCTGCAGCGACGATCTGTCCTCATACCGACGGAAACAAAATCATTCATCTTTGCTTTCCGATGATTTCTCTTGAGGAAGCAGAAGAGTGTCTGAAAGGAATGAAATTCTATACGAGAGCTACGGTTTTTCGCTGTCCGTTTGCAAGAGGGATTCTTCGTGCCGGTATGTTTCTCCTCGGATGTTATGATTCTCTTGAGGGAAGAATCATGCCTGCAAAACCGGATCCCAAATGCAGTACAGGAACACAAAATCTGGTCAGATTGTATGAGAGAGCACTGGAAGAAACACCCGACGAATTGATCCGTCTGGATTTGGCTCTTCACGGAAAAGAAACTCTTTCTCCTCGGTTTGATCGGAATTTTGAGTAATACAGGTACCTGAAAATCAAAAGGAAACGTTAGGAGAACGAACCAATGAAATCAAAGATGACAAAACTTGAGAAACAATGGGTATTGTATGATGTGGGAAATTCTGCATTTACGATGCTCTGTACGACCATCATTCCGATTTTTTTTAAGAATATTGCATCGGCAAATGGTATTTCCAACAGTGATTCTACCGCATACTTAAGCTTCACCCTTTCGATTGCGACCGTCCTTGTTGCAATTCTCGGACCGGTGCTTGGCACGATGGCAGATCGGAAAAATTTTAAAAAGCCGTTTTTTTTCGGAACTTTTCTGGTCGGTGTAATCGGATGTATGGCACTGAGCTTTGCCAGTAAATGGCTGGCTTTTCTGATGATCTTTGCAATTGCCAAAACCGGATATCAGCTGAGCCTGATTTTCTATGACTCCATGCTGACAGATATCACAACTGAAGAGCGCATGGACGAAGTTTCCTCAAACGGATATGCCTGGGGTTATATCGGAAGCTGTATCCCTTTTTCCATCTCACTTATTTTGATTCTGGGAGCTGAGAAAATCGGTATCAGCACAGGAACCGCAACGACGATTGCCTTTTTTCTGAATGCCGGCTGGTGGACAGCAACAACCATTCCTCTCTTAAAAAATTATCGGCAGATCCATTATGTTGAGCGTGAAAAAGAAGATCATCCTCTGAAAGATACCTTTGAACGGATGGGAAGCGTGATCCGTGAGGTCAGGGAGAAAAAACAGATTCTCTTTTTCCTTTTAGGCTTTTTCTTTTATATTGATGGTGTTTACACGATCATAGATATGGCAACTTCTTACGGAAAGGATGTCGGCATTTCGGATACCGATCTGGTGCTGGCACTGCTTCTGACACAGGTAGTTGCATTTCCCTGTTCTATTTTCTTTGGGAAAATTGCCGGAAAATTCAAAAACAGTAATCTCATTAAAGTTTGCATCGGCGGATACTTTTTTATTACACTGTTTGCACTCCAGCTGGATAAGGCATGGGAATTCTGGTTCCTCGCTGTCTGTGTTGCCGTATTCCAGGGTGCAATTCAGGCATTATCACGTTCGTACTTTGCGAAGATTATTCCAAAAGACCGATCCGGCGAATATTTTGGTTTCTACGATATCTTCGGAAAAGGTGCCGCATTCATGGGCACAACCGTTATGGGAATCTCAACGAAGATCTCCGGAACTTCAAGAGTTGGAGTCGGAATGCTTGCCGTTATGTTTATCGTTGGTTTTCTGTTCTTTCATAAATCTGCCAAATATGAGAAGGCATAAAATAGTGCTCTGTTAAAAAAAACCTGATCCCTGCATTTTGCAAGGATCAGGCTTTTTTCTTTTTCATCAGTTGGATTT
>JAQYOA010000191.1 GCA_028727605.1 Lachnospiraceae bacterium | reverse complement strand
TGACGCACTGTATTATCCCGGTTCATGAGAACGCCCAGCCCGACACTGGAAGGCACCTGCTCGCTGGTTGCAAAATAGTAAGTCAGATCCTCCGCAATCTCACTGGTCTGCAGTGCACACTGGCCGATATAGGGTTCTTTCAGTCCCATGTCTTTGATTACATCCAGAAATCCGACACCCACAGCGCCTGCCACATCCAGCTTTCCTTTTGCATTGGCCGGAAGAATCACTTCCGGATTTCCCACATAGCCTTTCACGTTTCCTTTGGAATCTGCAGTCACTGTGATGCCCTGCAGCGGACCGCCCGCATGAATCTGCAGTGTCAGAAGGTCTTTCTCTCCCTTCATCATAACACCCATCATGGCTCCGGCACTAAGAAGTCTTCCAAGTGCTGCCGTAGCCACCGGACTGGTATTGTGTGCCGCTCTTGCCGTCTCCACGGTCTCTTTTGTCGTTGCAGCAAATGCTCTGATCTGTCCGCCTGCGGCGGTTGCTCTTACAATATAATCCATTGATCTCTAAACTCCTTATCTCAAACGGCACGGATCTGCCGTTCCCTTTTCCTCTTTCTTTCCCTTTTCCCTGGCAATCACATAAATTCGCTCACTGGTATCAGACGGGGCATTCCGCGTGAAAGCATCGTAAGCCGTCACATATTCCATTCCCGCTTCCTCCAGAAGATACCGAATGGTCGGAAGATCATAAGCTCTCTGGTAATGTACCTCCTCAAATTTCCGGTACAAATCCTCCCCGACAGGCAGGAAAATCGCCAGTTCATATTCATTGATCTCTTCCTGCGGATCATAATAATTATCCCAGATAAAGCTGGCTTCCTCGCGGTTCTCCGCAATGGTTGTCTCACCCATCTGCTCATACTTATATTTCGTATTCAAATCAAAGATAAAGTATCCGCCGGGATCGAGATAATTATTCACAAGAGAAAACACCCGGCAAAGTTCTTCTTCCTCCAGAATATAATTCATGGAATCGCAGATGCTGATCACCGCCCGCACCGTTCCGTAAAGTTCAAATTCCCTCATATCCTGCAAAAGATACAGAATATCCAGTCCGGACGCTGCCCTCTTCTCCCCTGCGATCTCCAGCATATCTTCGGAGTTATCCACGCCGATCATATCGTATCCGGCTTTCGACAGCAGCTCTGTCATATTTCCCGTTCCGCAGCCCAGATCCAGAACCAGTCCGTCCTCTATTCCATATTCTCTCAAAAGCCCCAGCAGATATTCACTCCATGCCGGATAATCCACATTGTCCATGAACATATCGTAAACCTGTGCAAAACTGGTATAGCTTTCTTCTCTTTCCATTTGATCAGTCCTCCCATCGGGCAGGCAAACCTTCTGCAAAAATTCATATTTTCGCCGTGTAAATGCCTCTCTTTCGATAAGTCATTGTACCACATGGTTTGTGCAATCGCAACACGGGAAACAGAAGAAAAATACCAGGGCCCCGGAAAGGATCAGCTGTAACTGACCGGATTCCATGGGATCCTGGTAAATTCATTTTGGATTATCTTATTTTTCTATACAAACTGATTCTGATCTTCATCGTACTCATAGTCGATGAGAGACAGTTTTTCTCTCAGAGCACTCTCCTCTATCTGACTGCTCTGGCAAAATTCTTCCAGCGTGGGATAAAAATCTCTCAGCTGTGTGTTCACATAGCTCAGCAGCATGACCGGATCTTTCGGGATCATTCCACCACCTCCGCTTCCGGCTTAATAATCGCCTCAAGATGGCCGTCTCTTACTTCCAGAAGAATGGTATCTCCCTCACTGACATGGCCTCCCAGAATCAGCTTTGCCGTACTTGTCTCCACTTCTTTCTGCACAAAACGTTTCAGCGGACGTGCTCCGTAAACCGGATCATAGCCGCCATCGATCACATACTGTTTTGCTTCCGGGGTAAGTTCCACGTTCAGTTCCTGGTCTGACAGACGACGGTTCAGATCCTTCATCAGCAGATCCACAATGTGACCGATATTCTCCTTGGTCAGAGGCTTAAACATAATGGTCTCATCCAGACGATTCAGAAATTCCGGACGGAAATGGCTTTTCAGATCTTCCATAACCAGATTTTTGCTTTCCTCCGAAATACTTCCGTCTTCACAGATCCCTTCCAGCAGATACTGGGAACCGATATTGGAAGTCATGATCAGAATCGTATTCTTAAAGTCCACTGTTCTTCCCTGAGAGTCTGTGATTCGACCATCATCCAGCACCTGAAGAAGTACATTGAAGACATCTGGATGGGCTTTCTCAATTTCATCAAACAGAACAACCGAATACGGTTTTCTCCGCACTGCCTCAGTCAGCTGACCGCCTTCCTCATAGCCAACATATCCCGGAGGCGCTCCGATCAGACGGGATACGGAATACTTCTCCATATACTCACTCATATCGATACGGACCATATTGTTCTCATCATCAAACAATTTTTCCGCAAGCGTTTTGGCCAGTTCCGTTTTGCCGACACCGGTAGGTCCAAGGAACAGGAAAGAACCAATCGGTTTTGTCGGATCTTTGATACCTGCCTTGGAGCGGATAATGGCATCCGATACTTTCGTAACCGCTTCGTCCTGTCCTACAACTCTTGTGTGCAGTTCATCCTCCAACCCCAGAATCTTTGTACGCTCACCTTCTGTCAGCTTCGCCACCGGGATTCCGGTCCAGCGGGATACAATCCGGGCAATCTCTTCATCCGTCACATTTTCACGAACCAGGGAGAGATCACCGCTTTTCACATTCCGCTCCTCAATCTCCAGCTGCTGCTGCAGTTTCGGCAGTTCTCCGTACTGCAGTTCCGCTGCCCGGTTCAGGTCATAATCATTCTGTGCTTTCTGAATCTGACGGTTCAGATCTTCAATCTGCTCACGCAGTTTGGAAAGCTTTTCAACCGATTTCTTCTCATTCTCCCACTGCGCTTTCTGTGAATTGAAGCGATCCTTCATTTCAGCCAGTTCTTTCTGCAGATCTTCCAGACGTTCCCTGCTCAGATTATCCGTTTCCTTCTTCAGGGCTGCTTCCTCAATCTGCATCTGCAGAATTTTTCTGCGCTGCTCGTCCAGTTCTGCCGGCATGGAATCCAGTTCTGTCTTAATCAGCGCACAGGCTTCATCCACCAGGTCAATCGCCTTATCCGGAAGGAATCGGTCACTGATATAACGGTCGGACAATGTGGCTGCAGCTACCAGCGCACCATCCGTAATTTTTACCCCGTGGAATACCTCATACCGTTCCTTCAACCCACGAAGAATTGAAATCGTGTCTTCCACGGTAGGTTCCGCTACCGTAACCGGCTGGAAACGACGTTCCAGTGCGGCATCCTTTTCAATATACTGACGGTACTCATCCAGCGTCGTAGCTCCGATACAGTGGAGCTCTCCTCTTGCCAGCAT
>JAQYOA010000190.1 GCA_028727605.1 Lachnospiraceae bacterium | reverse complement strand
CTGATGAAAGCAATCCGTTCTCTGGAACAGCATGTGGATTCTCTGATGTCTTATGACTTTACTCACCTTTCCGAAGAAGAGCTGGTGGAAGAGCTTTCCATTGTAGACGATATGAGAATCTGGAGAATTGCAGAAGCGGTGCGCCGCGGCATTTCTTATGAACAGATTCATGAAATCACACGGATTGATATCTGGTTTATTGATAAGATTGCAATTCTTGTGGAAATGGAGCAGGCATTAAAGGAAAACGAACTGACTGAGGAGCTGCTGCGTGAGGCGAAGCGTTTGGAATTCCCGGATTACCTGGTGGGAAAACTTACCGGCAAGACCGAGCAGGAAATCAAAGATCTGAGAAAACAGTATGGAATTACTGCTGCCTATAAGATGGTAGATACCTGTGCAGCTGAGTTCGCCGCAACGACACCGTATTATTATTCTGTTTATGGCGGCGAAAATGAGGCAATCGGCAAGAATGACAGAAAGAAAGTTCTGGTTCTCGGTTCCGGACCGATTCGAATCGGCCAGGGTATTGAGTTTGATTTCTGTTCTGTTCACTGTACCTGGGCGTTCAAAAAAGAAGGATATGAAACCATTATCATCAATAATAACCCGGAAACGGTAAGTACAGACTTTGATATTGCAGATAAGCTGTATTTCGAGCCACTGACACCCGAAGATGTGGAAAATGTAGTGAATATAGAGCATCCGGACGGAGCGGTTGTACAGTTCGGCGGCCAGACCGCAATCAAGCTGACTGAGGCACTTATTAAAATGGGTGTGCCGATCCTTGGTACTTCCGCAGAAAATGTAGATGCCGCAGAGGACCGGGAATTGTTCGATGCGATTCTGGAACAGTGCCAGATTCCGCGTCCGAAGGGACATACGGTATACACTGCCGAGGAAGCAAAAAAAGCAGCGAATGAGCTGGGATATCCGGTTCTGGTACGCCCGTCCTATGTACTTGGCGGCCAGGGAATGCAGATTGCAATCAATGATGAGGATGTGGATGAGTTCATCGGAATCATCAACCGGATTGCGCAGGAGCATCCGATCCTTGTGGATAAATATCTCCAGGGAAAAGAGATTGAAGTGGATGCGGTTTGCGATGGCACAGACATTCTGATTCCGGGTATCATGGAGCATATTGAGCGTGCCGGTGTGCATTCCGGAGACAGTATTTCGGTATATCCGGCGCAGAGCATCAGTCAGAAGGCAAAAGATACCATCGTGGAATACACGAAACGTCTTGCAAAATCGCTACATGTCATCGGTATGATCAACATCCAGTTTATCGTATGCCAGGAAGAGGTTTATGTCATTGAGGTAAATCCGCGTTCTTCCCGAACTGTACCGTATATCAGCAAAGTAACCGGTATTCCGATTGTGCCGCTTGCAACAAAAGTCATTCTCGGTCATACCATTCGCGAGCTTGGCTATGAGCCGGGTCTGCAGAAAGAAGCGGATTACATTGCCATCAAGATGCCGGTGTTCTCGTTTGAAAAGATCCGTGGAGCAGATATTGCCCTTGGACCGGAGATGAAATCTACAGGAGAGTGTCTTGGAATTGCAAAGACCTTTAACGAGGCACTGTACAAAGCGTTCCTGGGTGCGGGCATCAACCTTCCGCAGCATAAGAACATGATCATCACAGTAAAAGAGGATGACAAGAAGGATATTATTCCGATTGCACAGCGTTTCCAGGCACTGGGCTACAGGATTTATGCTACGAGAGGAACTGCAAAAGTGCTCAAAGAGAACGGCGTAGATGCAATCCGTACCAATAAGATTGAACAGCCGTCTCCCAATCTGATGGATTTGATTCTCGGTCATCGGATTGACCTGGTTATTGACACTCCGTCTCAGGGTGTGGAACATGCAAAAGATGGATTTGTCATTCGCCGGAATGCCATTGAGACCGGTGTAAATGTTCTCACCAGTCTGGATACCGCAACTGCTTTGGTAACCAGCCTTGAAAATACGGATGTCAAAAAACTGACCTTGATTGATATTGCCACAGTTGCCAGAAGATAAAAAACCGGCGCGGAAAACTCAATTTTCCGTGCCGGTTTTTTATGCAAAACTTGTATTTTACGCATATCTATGTTAGATTCATAGTAGACTGCTAAAGAAAAATCTACAGTTTGGCGATTTGCCGGACAGGACAAAAAAGGAGAGGTGCAGGATATGAATGTATTTGAGTGGTTGAAAGTTTTGCTCCTTGGGATTGTAGAAGGAATTACCGAATGGCTGCCGATCAGCAGTACCGGACATATGATCCTGGTGGATGAACTGGTGACTCTAAATGTCAGCAAAGACTTTAAAAATGTGTTTGAGGTTGTAATTCAGCTGGGTGCTATTCTGGCGGTTGTAGTAATTTATTTCTGGGATTTATGGCCTTTTCATACCGAAGCGAAGGCAAAAAAGAAAAGTTATTTTGCAAATCCAAGTGAAGTAAAAGTATTGCGCGGAATTCAGAATTTTGTGGATCGCTACTGTTATCTGGATAAAATAATTATGTGGTTTAAAATTCTGGTTTCTTGCCTCCCTGCAGCTGTGATCGGTCTGGCATTTAACGACTGGATCGAGGATCATCTGATGAATTATGTAGTGGTTGCACTGATGCTGATTATCTATGGTGTTCTGTTTATTCTGATTGAAAATTATAATAAAAAACGGACGCCGACGATCACAAAAATGAAAGATTTAAGCTGGAAAACTGCTTTGTATATCGGAATTTTTCAGCTGCTTTCCATTGTTCCCGGAACATCCCGGTCAGGTGCTACCATTATCGGAGGAATCCTTCTTGGCGCGTCCAGAGAACTTGCCGCAGAGTATACCTTCTTTTTGGCAATTCCTGTGATGTTTGGCGCCAGCTTGCTGAAGCTTTTGAAACATGGCATGATCTTTACCGGAACAGAGGTGGCGATCATGATTGTGGGGATGGCAGTTGCCTTTCTGGTATCGATTCTTGCAATCAAATTCCTGATGCAGTATATCAGAAAACATGATTTCAAAGTGTTTGGCTGGTACCGGATTGTCCTTGGAGTGATCGTGCTGATTTATTTCGGAGTGAAAACTGTTCTTGCATAAAAAAGCGAAAAGAAAAAAGAACTGTCGATATTGGACAAAAAAATATCGAACAGTTCTTTTTTTGACGTCAGAGAACCGAAGCGAAGAGAGAAAAAATGTCAAATAAATGTAAAAATGCACAAAAAAGTCTTGTAAAAAGCAGGGTAATACTGCTATAATATACCTCATGAGTTTACGAAAAAAGACAGGCGGAAAATAAGAGTATGGAAACGGAAAAAACTCTGTCCTGGTCAAAAAAAGGAAAGTGTATAAGAAAGCACGGAATTGGAGGATCATTATGAAAAAAAGAAACATTATTGTAGGACAGTCGGGCGGCCCAACCTCTGTGATTAACTCATCTCTGGCGGGCGTTTATAAGAATGCAAAGGAACGTGGATTTAACAAAGTATACGGGATGCTTCACGGTATTCAGGGACTTCTGGACGAAAAATATGTAGATCTCTCTACCCAGATTCATTCTGAGCTTGATATTGAGCTTCTGAAACGGACACCTTCCGCATTTCTTGGATCCTGCCGTTACAAACTTCCGGAAATTCATGAGAACCGGGAAATTTTCGAAAAAATCTTTGAGATTCTGAATCGTCTTGAGATCGATTCCTTTATCTATATCGGCGGAAACGACTCCATGGATACAATCAAAAAACTGAGTGATTATGGAATTCTGACAGGACAGCCTCAGAAATTCCTCGGCGTTCCAAAGACCATTGACAATGACCTGGCACTTACCGATCATACACCTGGATTCGGCAGCGCAGCAAAATATATCGGAGCTTCCACAAAAGAGATTATCCGCGATGCACTTGGTCTTACTTACAACAAACCGATGATTACGATCATTGAAGTAATGGGAAGAAATGCAGGATGGCTGACCGGAGCAACCGCACTTGCCAAGACAGAAGAGTGCGAGGGACCGGATCTGATTTATCTTCCGGAGCTTCCTTTTGATATTCAGAAGTTCCTGAAGAAAGTGAAAGAACTCATGAAGAAAAAACCATCAATCGTGATTGCTGTTTCCGAGGGAATCCGCACTGCTGACGGACGTTATGTCTGCGAGCTTTCCGGAGGTGCTGACTATGTTGACGCATTCGGACATAAACAGCTTCAGGGAACAGCAGCTTATCTGGCAGGATTTCTTGCTGCAGAGATCGGCTGCAAGACCAGAAGTGTAGAATTCTCAACACTCCAGAGAAGCGCATCTCATATTGCATCCCGCGTGGATATTGATGAGGCATTTATGGTAGGCGGTGCTGCAGTGAAAGCAGCGGACGAGGGAGATACCGGAAAGATGGTAGTAATCGACCGTGTATCCGATGATCCGTATATGAGTTCTGCGGGAATCTATGATGTACACCGCATTGCAAACGAAGAGAAGCTGGTTCCGAGAGAGTGGGTAAACCGTGAGGGCGATTACGTGACAAAAGATTTCATCGATTATGTGAAACCTCTGATTCAGGGAGATTATCAGCCGATCATGGTGAACGGACTTCCGCGTCATCTGGTACTGGATGTGAAACACAAGAAATAAAACGAAGTAAAAAATAAAAAAGGACAGCAGCTGGTTTTATGGCTGCTGTTCTTTCTTTTGTACGGAAATTCTTTGGAAAAGAATACATTATTGAAAGGAAAGTTTTCAAAAAATTTCATTTTTTGTTTACTTTTTTTATTGACTAAAGTAATTCTTATGGTAAAATGAAAGTGTGCGCCCAGGCGGTTGTCACTGTGAGGCAGTCATTGAAAGGGGACAGCTGCGTGAGCCAACATGGAGTGAATGTATTTTCCGGTTTGTCCGGAAATACTTTGCTATATCTATAATCAAATCACATTTAGGAGGAAAAGTAACAATGGCAAAATGGGTTTACTTATTCAATGAAGGTAATGCCAACATGAGAAACCTTCTTGGTGGTAAAGGTGCCAATCTGGCAGAGATGACAAATCTCGGAATGCCGATCCCTCAGGGCTTTACAGTTACAACAGAAGCCTGCACCAATTACTATGACAATGGCAAGAAGATTTCTGAAGAGATTCAGGGACAGATCTTCGAGGCACTGGCATGGCTGGAGAACGAGAATGGTAAGAAGTTCGGAGATACAGAGAATCCGCTTCTTGTTTCTGTTCGTTCCGGTGCAAGAGCATCTATGCCTGGTATGATGGATACCATCCTGAACCTGGGTCTGAACGATGTATCTGTAGAGGGATTTGCAAAGAAGACCGGAAATCCGAGATTTGCTTATGACTCCTACAGAAGATTTATCCAGATGTTCTCTGATGTTGTTATGGAAGTTCCGAAGTCCTTCTTCGAGAAGATTATCGACGAAGTAAAAGAGGCTAAGGGCGTAAAATACGACACAGAGCTGGATGTAGATGACCTGAAAGAACTGGTTAAGAGATTCAAAGCTGTTTACACAGAGGCTATGGATGGCGCTGAGTTCCCGCAGGATCCGAAGGTACAGCTGATGGAAGCTGTAAAAGCTGTATTCCGTTCCTGGGACAACCCGCGTGCAATCGTATATCGTCGTATGAACGATATCCCTGGCGATTGGGGAACCGCTGTAAACGTACAGACCATGGTATTTGGTAACATGGGTGATACTTCAGGTACAGGTGTTGCTTTCACACGTAACCCGTCTACCGGTGAGAAAGGTATTTATGGCGAGTACCTGATCAATGCACAGGGTGAGGACGTAGTTGCAGGTGTTCGTACACCTCAGCCGATTTCCAAACTGGCAGAGGATATGCCGCACTGCTACAAACAGTTCATGGCTCTGGCTATGAAGCTGGAAAATCACTATCGTGATATGCAGGATATGGAGTTCACCATTCAGGAAGGTAAACTGTTCTTCCTGCAGACACGTAACGGAAAGAGAACAGCTCCGGCTGCAATTCAGATTGCCTGCGACCTGGTTGATGAAGGAATGATCACACCGGAAGAGGCTGTTTGCCGTATCGAAGCAAAATCTCTGGATCAGCTGCTTCATCCGACCTTTAATGCGGATGCACTGAAGGCAGGCGAGGTAATCGGATCTGCACTTCCGGCATCTCCGGGTGCTGCTGCAGGTAAAGTATACTTTACAGCAGAGGAAGCAAAAGCAGCTCACGAAAAAGGTGAGAGAGTCGTTCTGGTTCGTCTTGAGACTTCACCGGAAGACATCGAAGGAATGCATGCTGCAGAAGGTATCCTGACTGTTCGCGGTGGTATGACTTCTCATGCAGCAGTTGTTGCACGTGGTATGGGTACCTGCTGTGTATCCGGCTGCGGCGATATCAAGATCAACGAGGAAGAAAAAGTATTCGAACTTGGCGGATACACATTCCATGAGGGAGATTACATTTCTCTGGATGGTACTACCGGTAAGATCTACAGAGGCGACATCAAGACTGAGGAAGCTTCTGTTGGCGGAAACTTCGGACGTATCATGCGCTGGGCAGATCAGTTCCGTAAACTGCAGGTTCGTACCAATGCAGATACCCCGGCTGATACTGAAAATGCAGTAAAACTTGGTGCAGAAGGTATCGGTCTGTGCCGTACCGAGCATATGTTCTTTGATCCGGATCGTATTCCGAAGATTCGTAAGATGATCCTGTCCGATACAGTAGAGCAGAGAGAAGCAGCATTAAATGAGCTGATCCCGTTCCAGAAAGAGGACTTCAAAGCTATGTACAAAGCTCTGAAAGGCCGTCCGATGACCGTTCGTTATCTGGATCCGCCGCTTCATGAGTTCGTACCGACCGACAAAGAAGATATTCAGGCTCTGGCTGATGATATGGGTCTGACCTTCGAGCAGGTTAAGGCAAGATGTGATGAACTTCACGAGTTCAACCCGATGATGGGTCATCGTGGATGCCGTCTGGCTGTTACCTATCCTGAGATTGCAAAGATGCAGACAAGAGCTGTCATCGAAGCTGCAATCGAAGTAAAAGACGAGATGGGCTACGATATCGTTCCGGAAATCATGATTCCGCTTGTTGGCGAGAAGAAAGAGCTGAAGTTCGTAAAAGAAGTTGTAATCGAGACCGCTGAGAAAGTTATGGCTGAGAAAGGCGAGTACATTAACTATCATGTAGGAACCATGATCGAGATCCCGAGAGCAGCTCTGACTGCTGATGAGATCGCAGAAGAGGCTGAGTTCTTCTCATTTGGTACCAACGACCTTACACAGATGACCTTCGGTTTCTCTCGTGATGATGCCGGAAAATTCCTTCCGTCCTACTATGAGAACAAGATCTACGAAGCAGATCCGTTCGCAAAACTGGATCAGGATGGTGTTGGCCAGCTGGTTAAGATGGCTGCAGAAAAAGGCCGCAAGACAAACCCGACTCTGAAGATGGGTATCTGTGGAGAGCATGGCGGAGATCCGTCATCCGTAGAATTCTGCCACAAAGTTGGTCTGAACTACGTATCCTGCTCACCGTTCCGTGTGCCGATCGCTCGTCTGGCTGCTGCACAGGCTGCAATTAACAATAAATAAATTGGATTATGTAATGTTGAAGGGGAAACTGAAATAGCCTGTTAAGGGGGAAATTTCTCAACCAACAACATAAATGCCCAAACATAAAAATTGACCTTGTAGGTCTGTATTTCTACAGACCCACAGGGTCTTTTTTACTTACCGCCGAGTCGATAAATGTGTATTGCAAACTTGACGTTAATAGTTTTTCTGGATTGTTTTTAAAACAGATGCTATAATGTGATCATCGATGAAGGGAGGCGAAAGCTATGATGTATCCGTATATGACGTTGGCAGATGAAACCGAAATTGTCCATTCACATCTTATTGAAGAAAATGGTAAAAGAAAAGTAATTGTAAATTTTGAGAGACCTATAGAAAGTGGTTTTGATTCGGCAAGATGCGAATTGCCTGATTATAAATGGACAGAGCGGAGTGGATATTCAGATGAAGAAATAGCAATGTTCGAAGAACTCCTGCACAGTAATGCGCACTTGTTATATAAATATGCTGAGAATGGAGGAATTCAGATTGCCTAAACTGTTTATGGTAAGTGGTTATACGGTATATTTCTGGTCAAATGAAAATGGTGAACCAATCCATGTCCATGTATCGAAAGGAAAGCCCACACCAAATGGAAACAGGCATTTGTAATTGATGAAATTAAGTTTTATTGCTAAAACTGATGCCAGAAATATAGAAAGCCAATGCATTCGTGCTGCTGCATATTTTCCGACGAAAGGGACAAAATAACAGAGTAGTTCAAAAAGGAGGAAAACGAAATGATGATGAACAGCAGCTTGTCTGAAAAAGAACTTTCTGCACTGAATGATCTGCTCAGTGATGAGGAACTTTTGATCAAAAAGTTTCAGATGCTTTCCGAGCATGCTTCTGATCAGGAGATCAAAGCAAAATTTGCAGAGATTGCGAAGAAACATCAGGGACATTTTAACTCTCTGTATGCACAACTGGGATAGGAGGTCAAAAAAGATGGTAGAGGTTTATACAGATAAGGAAATTCTGGGCGATGCATTGACCACAGAAAAGGCAGCGACAGATCATTACAATACGTTTGCGAATGAGTGCGTTCATGACAATGTGCGAAGGGCGATTCTTCACTGCCTTGAGCAGGAACACAGTATTCAGCAGGATGTTTTTTGCATGATGCAGGAAAAGGGATATTATCCGACCCCTGCCGCGCAGGAACAGAAAGTTGAACAGGCAAAACAGAAATATGCACAGACAGTAAAAATGATCTGAGAAACAAGGGATAACGGATATAAGATACATGCAGGTATGGATCTTATATCCGTGCATCCTGTCAAATACGAGCGAGCAGCCGTTTTTTCGGGGAGCTTAATTACTTACATAGAAAGAGGAAATGAATATGATAAATGTCGATCAGGAACTGTGTGTCGGATGCGGCGCATGTGAAAAAGACTGTCCGGGTCATGCGATTCGTGTGAAGGAGAAAAAGGCGGAGGCGGTTCGGCCCTGTATTCAATGCGGCCATTGCGTTGCCGTTTGTCCTGTGGGTGCAGTCAGTATTCCGGAATATGATATGGAGGAGGTAGAAGATTACGATCCCGCTTCTTTTACACTGGATCCGGATCAGTTTCTTCACGCTGTGAAATTTCGCCGAAGCATCCGGAATTTTCAGGAGAAACCGCTGGAAAGGGAAAAACTGGAACGTATTCTTCAGGCGGGACGATACACTGCGACGGCCAAAAATGAGCAGGCAAACCGGTTTGTTTTGGTGAAGGAGCATCTGGAAGAGTTCAAAGCGCTTGTATGGAGAGAACTTCCGGGAATTATCGAGAAAATGGCACCGGAAAATGAAGGAGCAGCGAGAACGTTCCGTTATTTTGTGAAAAAACATGAGCAGGATCCTTCCTGCGACTCTTTGTTTTTCAACTGTACCGCTTTTCTTGTGATCGCTTCTGTGTGCAGTCTGGATGGAGGCCTTGCGGCTGCAAATATGGAAAATATGGCTGTAGCAGAAGGAGCAGGGGTTCTCTACAGCGGGTATCTGCAGCGCATTATTTCGGCAGGTCCTGTATTAAGGGAATACCTGGGTACAGAAGAAAAGGAAGTCAGTTGCTGTATGCTTCTTGGATACCCGGCGGTTTCCTATCGGCGTACTGCTCCGAGAAAACAGGCGGATATTCTTTGGAAATAAGGAAAAATGCCTGTAAAGAGGTCAAGATAATACAGGAATTTGTCAGTATTGCGCCTTGCATCTTTGGAAGATCCGTTATAGAATAGCATTCGATTTGAAAATCGATGAAAAAGAGGATTGGAAAGATGGCAAAAACAGGAACAAGTTCAACAAAAGATCTCACTGTAGGAACTCCCTGGAAACTGATCATAGGCTTTGCAGTGCCGCTGCTTCTGGGAATGCTGTTTCAGCAGTTTTACAGTATGGTGGACACAATCATCGTTGGAAGAATGCTTGGAGCAAATGCATTGGCAGCAGTGGGCAGTACGGGTTCGATCAATTTTATGATTGTAGGATTTTGTATGGGTATCTGCAACGGATTTGCGATACCGGTATCCCAGATGTTTGGTGCAGGAGATTATCGGGCGCTGCGCAAATATGTTGCGAATGGCGCCGTACTGGCAGCGATTTTTGCAATTGTAATTACGACGGCAGTCACTCTGTTGTGCAGGCAGATTCTTCAGTTGATGAATACGCCTTCGGATATTATTGACAATGCGTATGCATACATATCGGTTATTTTTCTGGGAATTCCGGTCAGTATCCTGTATAATCAGACATCCGCCATTATCCGGAGTCTGGGAGACAGTAAATCTCCGTTGATTTTCCTTGGAATTTCTTCTGTGTTGAATATTGTGCTGGATCTTTTGCTGGTTCGCCCTTTGGGAGTTGCCGGTACTGCGTGGGCAACCGTGACTTCTCAGTGCGTATCCGGAGTCCTTTGTCTATTCTATATGAAGAAAAAGTTTGATATTCTGCGGTTCCAGAGAGATGATTGGAGACTTCACAAACGCTATGTGATGAATCTTTGCAACATGGGAATTCCCATGGGGCTTCAGTATTCGATTACGGCAATCGGAAGCGTGATTCTTCAGACTGCTGTAAACGGACTGGGATCCTTGGCGGTGGCCTCTGTGACGGCATCGGGAAAGGTTTCCATGTTTTTCTGTTGTCCCTTTGACGCACTGGGATCCACCATGGCAACTTATTCCGGACAAAATGTGGGAGCAAAGAAGCTGGAAAGAGTAAATTCTGGTATCAAGGCCAGCACAGTGATTGGATCTGTGTATTCGGTGATCGCTTTTGGAGTTCTTTATCTGATCGGACGGGAGATTACGCTGCTGTTTGTGGATGCGCAGGAAACAGTCATTCTGGATCAGGCAAGAAGAATGCTGCTGACGAATGTCGCATTTTATATTCCATTGGCCCTTGTCAATATTGTACGATTCACAATCCAGGGTATGGGCTTTAGCCGGCTGGCTGTACTTGCCGGTGTCTGCGAAATGATCGCTCGTTCACTTGTCGGATTTGTTTTTGTTCCGATTTTTGGATTTGCAGCAGTATGCTTTGCAAATCCGGTTGCATGGATTATGGCAGATCTCTTCCTGATTCCTGCTTACCTGATCTGCAGCCGAAAACTCCGTGAATTGTTCCGGGAACGAGGAGAAAAAGCTGCAGTCTGAAAATGCGGTACCTTTCTTTGCATTTGAAATGAAAGACGAAATTATTAAGAAAATATGTCGATTTCTTACCCTTTTTGGAAGTATATATACAATCCTGCTCTGTTTTGCTATGATAACAGAGCGGGATTTTTTTATGCTGGGGGATGTATATTTATGATAAATCAGTCTTTAGAAAAATACAGAGAGCTGCTGGACAGGGAAGGGATCCTGACAGAGAGTGAACTGAAAAACGAGGCAGCAAGGGAAATTACCGGAATGACATATTATTCCGGAAAAGTCATGCCCGGCAATCTCTTTCTGTGTAAGGGCGCAGCCTTCCGCGAGGAGTATCTGGAAGAAGCAGTCAGTCGGGGAGCGGCTGCCTACGTAAGCCAATGCGAGTATCCCTGCGGGAGGAATATCCCGCATCTTCTTGTAAAAGATATGAGAAAAGCGCAGTATGTTCTTGCAGAAGCATATTACGGGAATCCCTGGGAAAGGCTGCATCTGGCAGGAGTCACCGGAACCAAGGGAAAGACAACCACGGTCTATTATTTGAGGGCAATTCTGGAGGAATATGTCCGGGAAATGGGAGGAACCGGCTGCGGACTCTTAAGCTCGATAGAGTACGATGACGGAAAAGAGTGTGTTCCATCTACTCTCACGACACCGGAATCGCTGGAGTTGTTCCGTCATATGAGAAATGCGGTGGATTCCGGGATGAGCCATATGGTTATGGAAGTATCCTCTCAGGCTTTAAAGTATCAGAGAATCGGCCGCACGCTATTTGATACGGCAGTTTTTTTGAATATTTCGGAGGATCATATCAGTCCGGGCGAGCATCCGGATTTCCGGGATTATTTTGAGTCAAAACTGAAAATATTTGATCATTGCAGATGTGCGTGCATCAATCTTGACTGCGAGTATGCAAATCAGATTGCAGAGGCGGCAAAAAAGTGTGAGCGGGTGATCACTTTTGGACAGAGAAAGGAAGCGATGATCCGCTGTTCCAGGATAACAGCAAAACAGGGAAAGATCCGCTTCCTTACAGAAGGGCCGGGATTTGTAAAATGGTTTGAAATCGATGGACATGGAATGTTCAATGCGGAAAATGCACTTGCAGCCATTGCAGCGGCATGGTCTATGGGTGTGTCCTTGTCTGCTGTAAAAAGAGGCCTGCAAGGAGTGCGGGTTCCGGGAAGAATGGAAACTTATCAGAGTCCGGATGGAGCAGTGACGGCGATTGTGGATTACGCGCACAATGGTCTTAGCTTCACAAGAATCTTCGATGCTGTCATGGCGGAATATCCGGGAAGAAGAATCACCGCTATATTTGGCTGCCCGGGAGGGAAAGCATACAATCGCAGGCGTGATCTGGGAGAGATTGCCGGAACACGTGCAGATCAGGTATATCTGGTTCCGGATGACCCGGGAGAAGAGGATCCTATGGATATTTCAGAAGAAATCAGCAGGTATGTGCAGGCAAAGGGATGTCCCTGTAAAATACGGTCGGATCGGGGCAGTGCGATTCGGGAAGCTGTGCTGGATGCCGAACACGGTGATGTGATCCTTGTCCTTGGAAAAGGTGAAGAAAAATTCATAAAGTATGGCAAAACAAGCAGTCCGTACCCTTCGGACGGAGCCTGTGTACAGTCTGCTTTACAGGAATATGGAAATGCTGCGCAGTTATCCGCAGCTACAAAAGAAGGCGCATAAGACGAGAAGAAACAGCAGGGAATCGCAATGATTTCCTGCTGTTTTTGCATACAGAGAGCCTTAGAGGCGGGATTGTACAGAATGGATAAAAAGAAGAAAACAAACCCGAAAAAAATGGCATTTTGTGAGAGAAAAAAAACTTGTTAAAATCTTGTCAAGATGCTATCATAAAGTAAGTGAAAAATTTATCAAACACTTATTGTCAGGATCAAGAAAGGAGTATTTATGAGCAGCAAGATTACAATTATTGGAGCTGGCAGTGTGGGCGCTACAATTGCTTACACATTATCCACTGAGGATATCGCATCAGAAATTGTACTGATCGATATCAACAAGGAAAAAGTTGAAGGTGAGGTAATGGATATTGCGCAGGGAACCTGTTTCCGTGATCCGATCTCGATTGTTGCAGGCGAATATGAGGATGCAAAAGATTCCGATATTGTCATCATCACTTCCGGAATCGCGCGTAAACCGGGACAGACAAGACTCGAACTGACACAGACAAATGTCAATATTCTGAAAAGCATTACGCCTGAGATTGTGAAAGCGGCTCCAAATGCGATTTATATCATTGTCAGCAATCCGGTGGATATCATGACCTATGTATTCACCAAGATTTCCGGACTTCCTGAGAATCAGATTATCGGTTCCGGTACAATGCTGGATTCTGCACGGCTTCGCTGCGGTCTGTCTGAACATCTGAAAGTTGCCCAGAAGAATATTCACGCATATGTATTTGGAGAGCATGGTGACACTTCCTTTATTCCGTGGACGGGTGCATATATTTCCGGAGTGAGCCTGGACGAGTATTATGCTCAGATGCGGAAACTTGGCAAAGAGGTACAGGAAATCGACAAAGACGCTATGCTTGATTATGTAAGAAAATCCGGCGGAAAGATTATCGCAAACAAAGGTGCGACGTTCTATGCGGTATCCGTTGCCGTTTGCAAGCTGGTTGGTACTGTACTTGCTTCTTCCGATTCTATTGTTACAGTTTCTTCTATGATGCACGGAGAATATGGAATTGAGGATGTCTGTCTGAGTACACTGACACTTGTGGGACCGAACGGTGTACAGGGCAAAGTGCCAATGAGAATGAATAAAGAAGAGGTTGAGAAACTGAAAGCAAGTGCAGATGCGCTGAAATCCGTTATTGCACAGATTGAACTGTGATTTTTGAATAAAGTATGATAAAATCAAAAAAAAGACAGAAAGGAGCAACCCCATGACTTACAGTTATTTTCCGGGTTGTACGCTGAAGAACAAAGCAAAAGATCTGGATTTTTATGCCAGAGAGTGTGCAAAGGTTCTGGGTTTTGAACTGGAAGAGATCGAAGAGTGGCAGTGCTGCGGAGCCGTTTATCCTCAGGCATCGGATGAGATTGCCACAAAGCTTTCTTCTGTTCGTGCCCTTGCGGACGCCAAGAAAAAAGGACAGGATCTGGTGACTGTCTGTTCCGCCTGCCATCACGTGATCAAACGTGTGAATGATGATATGGCGAATGTGGAAGACATCCAGACAAAAGTAAATAATTATATGGCCCTTGAGGAGCCGTATCAGGGAGAGACAAAAGTACTTCATTATCTGGAGGTGCTTCGCGATGTGGTTGGCTTTGATACGATCCGGGCGAAAGTCGTAAACCCATTAAAAGGAAGAAAGATCGGTGCATATTACGGATGTATGCTGCTGCGTCCGAGTGTGACAATGCAGTTTGACGATCCGGAAAATCCGACAATCATAGAAGATTTTATCCGTGCTCTTGGTGCTGAGCCGGTGGTATATCCCATGAGAAATGAGTGCTGCGGCGGCTACATATCTCTGAAAGAAAAACAGATGGCATCCAACATGGTAGATCAGATCATGGCATCCGCTTCCTACAAGGGAGCACAGGAACTGATTACCGCCTGCCCGCTGTGTATGTATAACCTGCGCTGCAACGGAACAAAAGAAGGCCTTCCGGTTACCTATTTTACGGAGCTTCTTGCTGAGGCCCTCGGAATCAAAGAGGAGGTGGATGCATGAAAACAGTATCTTCTGATGAAATCCGTGCCATTGCAGGCGTAGATACCAGAAAATGTATGAAATGCGGAAAATGTTCAGCCTCCTGTCCTGCGTATGATGAGATGGATATCCGTCCGCATCAGTTTGTATCTTATGTACAGAATGGAGATGTGGAAGCTCTGATGAACTCCAAATCCATCTGGAAATGTCTGTCCTGTTTTGCCTGTGTGGAACGCTGTCCAAGGGATGTCAAACCGGCGAAACTGATTGAGGCTGTGCGCCTTTCTGTAATCCGCCAGAGAGGAGAGAATTATCTCTCTCCGGACGAAATTCCTGCACTGCTTGATGAGGATACACCACAGCAGCTGCTGGCAAGCGCATTCCGCAAATATAGAAAGTAAAAACCCGTCATAGAAAGGTGAGAGAAAAGTGCAAAGAATAGGAGTATTTGTCTGCCACTGCGGAACGAATATTGCGGCTACGGTCGACGTGAAAAAAGTCGTTGAGACCATCAGCAAAGAGCCGGGCGTTGTACATGCAGAAGATTACCAGTATATGTGTTCCGAAGCCGGACAGGAAAAGGTAATTGAAGCAATCAAAAATGAGCACCTGACCGGTGTTGTCATCTGTTCCTGCTCTCCGCGTATGCATGAAGGTACCTTCCGCAAGGCAGTAGAAAAAGCGGGTCTGAACCCGTATCAGCTGGAGATTGCAAACATTCGTGAGCAGTGCTCCTGGATTCATAAAGATATCGAAGAGGCTACGGAAAAGGCCGTTATTCTGGCCCGTGCAGCCATTGCAAAAGTTATGCTTGATACACCGCTTCATCCGGGCGAAAGCCGTGTCGTAAAACGTGCACTGGTAATCGGAGGCGGTATCGCAGGTATCCAGACTGCACTGGATATCGCAGATGCCGGATATGAAGTGGATATTGTGGAGAAGACTCCGAGTATCGGCGGAAGAATGTCACAGCTCGATAAGACATTCCCGACTCTGGACTGTGCTTCCTGTATTCTGACTCCGCGTATGGGTGAAGTAAATGCCCATGAAAAGATTACGATCTATACATATAGTGAAGTAGAAAAAGTAGCCGGTTTTGTAGGTGATTTTAAAGTTGATATCCGCAAAAAAGCCAGATATGTAGATATGGATAAATGTACCGGATGCGGTGCCTGTCAGGAAAAATGCCCGTCCAAAAAGACTCCCAGTGAGTTTAACCGCGGACTCTCCAACCGCACGGCAATCTATACGCCGTTTGCCCAGGCAGTTCCGAATGTTCCGGTCATTGACACAAACGCATGTATTCATTTCAAGACCGGAAAATGCGGTATCTGTTCCAAAGTATGTGCAGCAGGCGCAATCGATTACAATCAGAAGGACGAGATCATAACCAGAGAATACGGTGCGATCGTAGTAGCTACCGGATTTGACACGATCAGTCTGGATAAGTTTGACGAGTATTACTATAATCAGAGCAAAGACGTAATCACCTCTCTGGAAATGGAACGACTGATGAATGCAGCCGGACCTACAGGCGGAAAAGTGGTTCGTCTCTCCAACGGAGAACATCCAAAGGATATCGTGTTCATTCAGTGTGTGGGATCCCGTGATGTGACCTGCCGCGGCAAGAGCTATTGCTCCAAGATTTGCTGTATGTATACTGCAAAACAGGCAATGCTGCTACGTGATCATTATCCGGATGTCAATGTACATGTTTTCTACATTGATGTTCGTACACCGGGCAAGAACTTTGATGAATTCTACCGCCGTGCCGTGGAAGAGTACAATGTGGATTACATCAAAGGTCAGGTCGGAAAAGTATCAGAAGCTCCAAACGGCCGTCTTCTGGTACAGGGATCGGATCTTCTGGATAACCGTCAGATTAAGATGGAGGCAGACCTTGTGGTGCTTGCAACTGCAATTGAACCGAACAAAGATGTCAGAAAGATCGCGACCATGCTGACTGCCAGCATTGATAACAACAATTTCCTGACCGAGGCGCATGCAAAGCTTCGTCCGGTGGAGTCTCCGACTGCAGGTGTATTCCTTTCCGGTGTCTGCCAGGGCCCAAAAGACATTCCGGAGACCGTTGCCCAGGCAGGAGCTGCTGCCATCAAAGTGGTAGGACTTCTCTCAAAAGACAAGCTGACTACGAACCCCTGTACCGCACAGTCGAATCCGCTGTTCTGTAACGGATGTTCTGCCTGTGAGAAGGTTTGTCCTTACGGCGCAATTTCCTATCAGGATCAGCAGGTAAACGATCACGGAATTCGTGAGATCAGACGTGTGGCTGTTGTAAACAGTGCACTGTGTCAGGGCTGCGGCGCATGTACCGTTGCGTGTCCGTCCGGCGCTATGGATCTGCAGGGATTCTCTAACCGACAAATTCTCGCGGAGGTAGATGCAATATGCCGATAGATAATAACGAAACGAAAGAATTCAGACCATTGATTGTTGCATTCTGCTGTAACTGGTGTTCCTATGCAGGAGCTGATCTGGCCGGCTCAAGCCGCCTTTCCTATCCTGCAGATGTCAAGATTATTCGTGTTCCCTGTTCCTGCCGTGTGAATCCGCTGTTTATTCTCCGGGCATTTCAGAAAGGCGCTGACGGAGTGATCCTCTGCGGCTGTCACCCGGGAGACTGCCATTACACAACCGGCAACTATTATGCGAGAAGACGTATGACGCTTCTGTTTTCCATGCTGGATTAACTGGGAATCGAAAATGGCCGTACCCGTGTAGAGTGGGTTTCCGCCGCAGAAGGTGTGAAATTCTCTCAGACGATGAATGAATTCATTGAGCAGGTCAGAAATCTTGGTGAAAATGTCAGATTGGAGGATTTACGATGCAAGAAGAATTAAAAGCGCGCGCAAAAGAACTCCTCACAGACGGCACCGTAGTCCGTGTCCTTGGCTGGAGAAAGGGCGATACTGATTTCAGTGCGGAACCTGCGTTTTTTGAGAACGGTGAAGGCCTGGATGAGTTTACCTATGACGGATTCTGCGGAGCGAATCTGAGCAAATATATGATCGCGGCTTCAAAACTGGAGGGAAAAACCCTGGTATTTTTGAAACCCTGCGATACCTATAGTTTCAACCAGCTGGTGAAAGAACACCGGGTTGACCGGGAAAAAGCGTATATCATCGGTGTGGGCTGTGACGGAAAACTGGATATCGAAAAAATCCGCAGCGCAGGCTGCAAAGGAATTACAGCCGTAAAAGAAGAGGGAGAAACCCTTCAGGTTGAAACTGTATACGGAGATAAAACAATCGCAAGAGAAGATGCGATTCTTGAGCGCTGCAAAGCCTGCAAAGGCGGAAAACATGTCGCTTATGATGAACTTTTCGAGGGCTGCGATGAGGAAAAACCTGCAAAGGAAGGCCGTTTTGAACTGGTTTCAAAACTCGAAGCCATGGATCCGAAGGAGCGTTTTGCGTTCTGGCAGGGTGAGCTCTCCAGATGTATCCGCTGCAATGCCTGTCGAAATGTCTGCCCGGCCTGCAGCTGTATCAAATGCGTATTTGATAATGACCGTTATGACACAGCACAGAAGGCAAACACGACCTCATTTGAAGAGCAGATGTTCCATATCATTCGTGCATTCCATGTGGCAGGACGCTGTACAGACTGCGGTGAGTGTTCCCGTGTATGTCCGCAGCACATTCCGCTTCATCTGCTGAACCGCAAATTCATTAAAGATATCGATGAATTTTACGGAGAATATCAGGCAGGAGAAGATATCGACAGCAGAGCACCGCTTACAAACTTTACGACGGATGACGTAGAACCGAGTATCGTCCGGGAAAGGGGTTAAGGGATGTATAAAATCAGCAAAGAAAAGATGCCGGAACTCCTTGCAGCAATTGCAGGTAAAATGGATCTGTTCCTTCCGGTAGACAATAATGGAACTGTGAATTTCGGTTTGTGGACAGAAGATGCAAAAGTCGATCTGGAAACTTTAAAAACCGTAAAGTCGCCTAAGGACGCATTTTTCCCGCAGAGTGAGATTCTGTATTCCTGCTATCGCAAAGCGAATAAGACTTCCATCGAACCGGCGGCTTTAAAAGATGCTCCGTTTGCCATTTTCGGCGTTCGTCCCTGCGATGTTCGTGCATTTGATGTTCTGGATAAAGTGTTTTTAAGTGAGCCTGCAGATGTTTATTATGCTGCAAGAAGAGAGCATGGCATTGTAGTTTCACTTGCATGTCATGAGCCGGAAGAAAGCTGCTTCTGTAAAGTGTTCGGCATTGATGCTGCAGAACCGTCAGCCGATGTGGCAATGTGGCAGATCGGTGAGGAGTACTGCTGGGAAGCGAAAACCGAAAAAGGCGAAAATCTGACAGAGATGGTTGCTTCTTTCCTGGAGCCATGTGAAGACATAAAGGCAGTGGAAGAGGAGAAGGCAAAGATACGTGAATATATCGATAAAATGCCAAACAGCAGCCTGTCGCTGGAAGGCTGGGGTCAGGGAAAAACAAAAGAGCGCTTTGACGATCCGCAGTGGAAAGAACTTTCCGATGCCTGCCTTGGATGCGGTACCTGTACGTTTTCCTGTCCGACCTGTCAGTGCTATGATATCAAGGACTTTAATACCGGAAACGGCGTTCAGCGTTATCGCTGCTGGG
>JAQYOA010000189.1 GCA_028727605.1 Lachnospiraceae bacterium | reverse complement strand
GTACTTCCTTTTACTCTACACTTCATTTCTTCAAGAACCAGCCCCTGCAAAATCAGTTTCTGTTGGAAGACCCTTGAAAAACGCCGGTCCTTGATGAGCAGGGAGAATCTCTCACTGCGAATCTAGTACCGCTGCGTTTTGAAGGAGCGGGAGCGCGTCTGACTAACGCACTGCCTTTTACTCTGCACTTCATTTCTTCAAGAACCAGCCCCTGCAAAATCAGTTTCCGTTGGAAGACCCTCCCAAAAACGCCGGTCCTTGATGAGCAGGGGGAATCTCCCACTGCGAATCTAGTACCGCTGCGTTTTGAAGGAGCGGGAGCGCGTCTGACAACGAACTGATTTTGCATGGGCGTCCCCCACCATTTCTCATTGACACCCGAAACGGAACTGCGTATCATGAAGGTATACGACTTTTGCTTTCCCATTCAGGAAAAGAATTTGCATACAGGAGGTAGAGAAAATGGGCAAATGGCAACGGAACAAGTATCTTCCTGTGCTGCCGCTTGGCAAAGACGGCAGACGGGTGACCGGAAGCGCAGAACACATCGCGCTTTCCCGAAAAGCAGCCGGTGAGGGCATGGTGCTTTTGAAAAATGAAGCAGGCACGCTTCCTCTGGCGCAGGGCAGCAAAGTGGCTCTCTTTGGAAAGGGCACGGTGGATTATGTCAAAGGAGGCGGCGGAAGCGGTGATGTCACAGTCGCCTATATCCGTAATCTCTATGAAGGTATGAAGGAAAAAGAAGCAGAGGGAAAAGTGTCTCTGTTTCATGAGCTGCCTCTGTTTTATGAACAGGAAATCCAAAAACAGTATGCCGACGGTGCCGTCCCCGGAATGACAAGAGAACCGGAAGTTCCAGAAGAGCTTCTTCTCCGCGCAAAGGCCTTTGCAGATACGGCAATTATCACAATCTGCCGTTTCTCCGGCGAGGGCTGGGACCGCAAGTGCCAGATTACCGAGGAAGGATACGAGCTTTTTGACAATGAAAAGAAACAGATGGAATTAAGCGCCTCTATTTTTGAGAACGGAGATTTTTATCTGACAAATGCAGAGCAGGCACTGGTTGACACCGTAACTGCCAATTTTGCCCATGTCATTGTCGTCATGAATGTGGGCGGTATGGTAGACACCAGCTGGTTTATCAATTGTCCGGAAATCCAGTCTGTGCTCATGGCATGGCAGGGCGGAATGGAAGGCGGCCTGGCAGCGGCAGACGTGCTGCTCGGAGACGTGAACCCTTCCGGCAAACTGGTTGATACTTATGCATCCTCTCTGGAAGATTATCCGTCCACCGAGAATTTCCACAAATCCGTTTATTACGTAGACTATACCGAGGATATCTATGTAGGTTACCGTTATTTTGAGACAATTCCAGGCGCAGCCGCAAAGGTGAATTATCCCTTCGGCTTTGGTCTGTCCTACACGGAATTTCTCATCGAACCTTCGGATGCCAAAGAGACAGACGGACAGATCCAGGTGCTGGTAAAGGTGACCAACATCGGAAACCGTCCCGGAAAAGAGGTCGTGCAGCTCTACTGCGGAGCACCTGCGGGACTCCTTGGCAAACCGGCGAAGGAACTGAAAGCTTACCAGAAAACCCGTCTGCTGCTTCCCGGGGAAACTCAGACACTGAAGCTGCTTTTCCCGATCACTTCCCTTGCCTCTTTCGATGATCTCGGAAAAGTATGCCTTTCCGCTTACATTCTGGAGGCGGGTGACTATGTTTTCTATGTAGGAAACAATGTCCGTGACGCGAAAAAGATTGATTATGTTTACACGGTTCCGCAGACACGGATAACCGAACAGTGCAGCGCACTTGCTGTACCTCACAAGCTTCCAAAGCGTATGCTTTCCGACGGCACCTATGAGGAACTGCCCATGGATGACGGTCCTATCGAGGAAGAAGGCCTGCCCCGTCAGGACAAAAATCATCTGGAAGGCTTTTTGCCGGAAACGAAGGCGCAGCCGAGAGTTTCCCTGTTTGACCTGATCAATCAGGGATCAAATCAGCCCTGTCTTCTGGATGTGGCGGAAGGACGAATCACCCTGGATGAGCTGATCCGTCAGATGAGCATCGAGGTCCTGATCGAATTGCTGGGCGGTCAGCCAAATACCGGCGCTGCAAACACCTTTGGCATGGGAAATCAGCCCAAATACGGTATTCCGAATATTATGACGGCGGACGGACCTGCCGGACTGCGTATCAATCCGGAATGCGGCGTCAACACAACAGCATGGCCCTGTGCCACCTTACTCGCCTGCACCTGGGATCCGCAGCTGATTGAGCAGATTGGTGCCGCAGGAGCTTCCGAGGTAAAGGAAAACAATATCGGTATCTGGCTTACCCCCGCGGTTAATATTCACAGAAGCCCGCTCTGCGGACGGAATTTTGAATATTACTCCGAAGATCCTCTGGTAGCCGGAAAATCCGGTGCTGCCATGGTGCGCGGTATCCAGTCCATGCACATCGGCGCCAGCGTGAAGCACTTTGCCTGCAACAACAAGGAAACCAACCGCAAGGACAGTGATTCCAGAGTCTCCCAGCGTGCGCTGCGTGAAATCTATCTGAAAGCGTTTGAGATCATTGTAAAAGAAGCAGATCCCTACACAATCATGTCTTCCTACAATCTGATCAACGGCGTACAGGCTTCGGAAAACAAAGATCTGCTCACCGGCATTCTCCGCAATGAATGGGGATTCCGCGGCATGGTAACCACAGACTGGTGGACCCACGGAGAACATTACCGTGAGACGAAAGCCGGCAACGATATCAAAATGGCAAACGGTTATCCGGAGCGCGTCCTGGAAGCGTATGAAAAGGGCTGCATCACCCGGGAAGAAATCGAAACCTGTGCGAAACGAATTCTGGAAATGATTCTTCGCATGGATTAAACAGGAATAAGAACCACGACAGACAAAAGAAGTTCCCGCCCACCTGCAAAACACAGGTCGGCGGGAACTTCTTTTACAGAGTAAATCCAATGTATCATGCTTTTTATGAAAGTCTCTTCATCGCAGAGAGCTCCTTACGCACCAGAACAATACTGAAGCATGCTGCGGCAAAATCCGCGATCGGTGCCGTATACATTACTCCGTCAATTCCAAACAGATACGGAAAAATCAAAAGCAGCGGAAGCAGAAACAGAATCTGCCTTGTGAGAGAAAGAAAAATTCCCTTCTTCGGTTTGCCGATGGAGGTAAAGAAATTGGAGGTAACCGGCTGAAATCCGTTCAGAAAGCTGCAGAACAGATAAATCCGGAAATAGCGCTCGGCAAAGTGCAGATATTCTTCCGAACCGGATCCAAAAATACTGATAATCTGCCGCGGAAAAATCTGAAAACAGCAAAAGGCAATCACACAGATCACAGTAGCTGCCGCTACCGCCTTTAAATAGGCCTCGCGTACCCTGGGATACTTTCGGGCTCCGTAATTAAAGCTGACAATCGGCTGCAGCCCCTGGGAAATACCGATGACAAACGAGAAAAACAGCATATTTACTTTGGAAATGATACCGGCACAGGCCAGAGGAATATCACTGCCGTACATGGAAGAAGCCCCGTAATGTGTCAGTGTATTATTCATCACAATCTGTACCACCATCATGGCCAGCTGGTTAAAGCACGGTGTTGCTCCCAACGAGGCAATCTGCAGCCATCGCTTCAGAGACGGCTTCAGATCCAAAAAGCGCAGCGTGACAGACTTAAAACGGGTCAGATAAAAAATTACCATGCCGGCGGAAACGATCTGTCCAAGAATTGTAGCGAGCGCAGCGCCTGCCATACCCATCTGAAACACAAAAATAAACAGCGGATCCAGAATGGTATTCACAGCGGCACCTGCAAGATTGCACATCATAGAGTATCTTGGACTGCCGTCCGCACGGATCATATTGGAACCGCCTGTGGTCAGAATCAGAAACGGGAATCCAAGGGAAGTAATTCTGGTATAGGTGCATGCATAGTCAATGACATCCGGCGTTGCCCCAAACAGCAGCATCATCGGCCGCAGGAAAATCTGTACTGTCACACACAGAATCACACCCAGAATCACCAGCATCGAAAGGGTATTTCCCACATAGCCCCGGGCATTTTCCGTCTCCTTCCTGCCAAGGCTCAGATTAAAATTGGCTGCACCGCCGATACCGCACAAAAGTGCAATGGAGGTACAGGTCATTGTCAGCGGAAAGGCGACATTGGTGGCTGCGTTTCCAAGGATCCCGATACTGTGACCGATGAACAGCTGATCAACCATATTATAGAGGGAGCTAACCAGCATCGCAATGATGCTTGGCACCGCAAAGCGGCGAAGAAGATTTCCCACCGGTTCCACTCCCAGCGGATTTTCCATAGGACGTTGATTGGATGAGGCAGAAGATGTGTTCATAAAAAATACTCCTTATCTTTTGGAATTTCAAGAAAAGCAGAAAAAAAACGGGTAAACCCTTCGGTTCCCGTATCGTCTGCAAGCGGAAATCAGACCACCCGTTGCGGAGGAAAAGTGACCTGACAAAAACAGTCGTACAAAGAGCCGAAGTATTCACCCTGCCGTTTAATGCAATGCATAAATCCCGTTCAAGGTTCCCGGCAAGTGAACATAATCGACTCATCAGGCATTCCATATCTCATATACACAAGTGTCTGGATGGAAACTTTACTCGGAAGCTTCAACCTTATGCAACTTAAGCAGGTTTCCTGACTCACAGATCATCGTTTGGCACTCCTTCTCATATGTTGCGGACATACAATGGATCAATTGTGCTTCGCTCCCTGTATACAGTGACCGGATCGTTCAGGCCTCTCACCTGATTCCCTCTTCACCGGAGATTTGCGGCAATCTCAGATGCACTTAAATTGTTGATATGAAATTTACACACAAATGCATTGTAGCACTTTGTTATAGAGTTGTCAATACTTTCTAAAAGATGGAAAACATTTACTTTTTCTCTGTAATCTGTTAAAATGGAGAATCATTAAGAGCTGCAGAGAAACAGGAGGATGCAATTATGATTTCTGAAAAAATGGTGAAACTTGGAACTCACAAATCAGTGATCCGTGAAATTTTTGAATACAGCAAACAGCGTGCTGCGCAGATCGGGGCAGAAAATGTTTTTGATTTCAGCATCGGAAACCCCAACGTACCTGCCCCGTCTTCTGTCCATGAAGCGATCAAAGAGCTGCTCGATGAAAAAGACGATATTTACCTGTTCGGATATACTTCTGCTCAGGGAGACGCTGACACCAGAGCCGCCATTGCCGCTGATCTGAACAAGCGTTTTGACACTTCCTTTGGCCCGGACAATTTCTATATGACCTGCGGCGCTGCCGCTTCTCTTCGGATTGTGCTGGAAGCGCTGACCCTTCCCGGGGATGAATATATTATCTTCACGCCTTTTTTCCCGGAATACCGCGTGTTTGTCGAGGCGGCCGGCGGCACTTTTGTGGAAACCCGTACCGACGAGGATACCTTCCAGATTGACTTCGACCGTTTTGAAGCCGCGCTGAACAGCCATACAAAAGCCGTCTTCCTCAACTCGCCCAACAATCCATCCGGAGTGGTTTACACCGAGGAATCCATTATCCGTCTGGCGAAGCTGCTTGAAAAGAAATCTGCCGAATATCAGCATCCCATCTATCTGATCGCCGATGAGCCTTACCGTGAACTGGTATACGGCGAGACAAAAGTGCCTTACCTGACAAAATACTACAATAATACGCTGGTCTGCTACTCCTACAGCAAATCTCTCTCGCTCCCGGGCGAGCGCATCGGTTATATCCTGGTGCCGGATGAGATGGAGGAATCCCGCAAGATCTATGCAGCCATCTGCGGTGCCGGACGTGCTCTCGGCTATGTCTGCGCTCCGAGCCTCTCCCAGCACGTCATTGCCAGATGTGCAGGACAGGTATCCGATCTTTCCGTTTACCGCGAAAACCGCGATCTGCTCTATCGTTCCCTGACGGATTACGGTTACACCTGTGTCCATCCGGACGGCGCTTTCTATCTTTTCGTTAAGACCTTAGAGCCGGATGCCTATGCTTTCTGCGAAAAGGCGAAAAAGTATGAGCTGCTTCTGGTACCGGGCGACGATTTCGGCGCTCCGGGCTACGTGCGGGTTGCCTACTGTGTCACCACCGATCAGATCCGCCGCGCCCTGCCGTCTTTTGAAAAGCTTGCAAAAGAATACCAGAACGCGTAGGATCCGCCTTCCGTACGCGTACAGCCTGTCCTCTTACGGTTTCTTCCCGCTATTCTTTTGTCAATACCCCTGCTACCGCCATTTTCCAGCCGGCAAGTTTTTCTTCCCGGCTGGATTTTTTCATCTTCGGGGTGTATTCGATTCGCCTGATATTGTCCTGCAGACGTTCCGGATCATAAAGTCCGACGGAAATTCCGGCCATGTAGGCTGCGCCGATTCCGGAAAGCTCTTCCGCAGCCGGAATCCGGATCCGTTTTCCGGAAATGTCGCTTTGAAACTGCATCAGATAACCGTTCCGTGTAGGACCTCCGTCCACTCTGATTTCCGCTATCTCCATACCGGTATCCTGTTCCATCGCCCGAATCAGATCCGTGATCTGGTAGGCAATGCAGTCCAGTGCCGCCTTTACAATCTCTGCTTTTCCTGTCGTTCTGGTCATACCGCTGATGGCTGCCGAAGCTTTCTCATCCCAATACGGCGCGCCAAGACCGGTAAAAGCCGAAACCAGATAAGTCCGATCCGCCGGATTGGCTCTTCCTGCCAGCTCTTCCGTCTCCTTTGCCGAGTCAATAAGTCCAAGATCCTCCTTCAGCCAGGTGATCACAGCACCGGTATAATTCAGATTTCCTTCCAGCACATACTCTGCTTTTCCATTTCGGCTCCAGGCCAGAGAGGTGACCACACCATGGCTGCTAAGCAGCGGCTCTGTTCCGATATTCATCATCAGGGAGGAACCGGTGCCATAAGTTGCCTTGATCATTCCGGGGGCAAGGCAGCCCTGTCCGAACAGTGCCGCATGGGAATCCCCCAAAACTCCGCAGATGGGCACCGGCTCTTCAAACAGCCCTTCCATCACGGTTGTCCCGTAAAAGGCATCGGAATCGCAGACCTTTGGCAGCGCGCACACAGGAATTCCAAAAATTTCACACAGTTCTTCATCCCAGGACAGCGTCTGCAGACAAAACAGCTGGGTTCTGGACGCATTGGAATAATCCGTGCAGAATGCGTGATTTTCCGTCAGCTTATAGATCAGCCAGCTGTCGATTGTTCCGAGCATGAGCTCTCCCTTTTGGGCACGGATTCTTCTGCTTTCTTTTGACGCACCGGATGCCTCACGTTCATCGTGATTTAAAAGCCATGCCATTTTGGCTGCGGGAAAGTACGCGGAAAGGGGCATTCCGGTCTTCTTTCGGATCCGCTCTCCGTATCCCTTTTTTTCCAGTTCCTCCGCAATTTTGGAAGCCCGGCCGCACTGCCATACCACAGCCTCTTCCAGCGGCTCTCCCGTGGCACGATCCCAAAGGGCAGTGGTCTCCCGCTGATTACTGATTCCGATGGCCGCCACCAAAGAGGGATTGATCCCGGAATTCTCCAGCAGTGTTTTTACCGTCTGTACGGTATTTCGGTAAATCTCATTCAGATCATGCGATACCCAGCCTTTTTCGTTGATGATCTGACGATGGGGCAGATCTGTGCGCAGCAGGAGCCTGCCCTCTCCATCAAAGAGCATTGCCTTTGTTCCCTGGGTACTCTGGTCGATCCCTATTATATATTCCCGTTTCATCCTCTTATCAGCTCCATCGCTTTTTTCGCAATTCCCTGTGCATTCAACCCATAATAATCAAAGACTTCCGCGGATGTTCCGGTAATCACAGGGGCATCCGGCAATGCCATATTGACCACTCTGCGCGGGCATGCCTCCCCAACAACCTGGCTTACCATGGATCCAAGACCGCCAAAGGGCGCATGTTCCTCAACGGTAATCACACATTTTGCCCGTGAAGCAGCTTTTAAGAGGCCTTCTTTATCCAGCGGTTTTACACAGTACATATCCAGCAATCCGGCTCTGATGCCCTTTTCTTTCAAAAGAGTCACTGCATCCAGGGCCGGACGCACCATTTCTCCGCAGGCCACAATCAGAACATCCTCTCCCTCTGAGAGCACGGTGGCTTTGTCCATGCAAAAAGGCGCATTTTCTTCACTGTAAATATCTTCCACCGCGTTTCTTCCCACCCGGATGTAGGCCGGCTTTTCGTCAAGAAGAAGAGCTTCTATCAGCTTTTTGGTCTGAAAGCGGTCGCTCGGCAGATAAACTCTCATATTGGGAATTGCGGACATCGCCGCAATATCCTGAGCAGAATGATGGCTCATTCCCAGTGCCCCGTAACTGACTCCTCCGCTGATTCCGATCAATTTGACATTGGTGTTGGAGTAGGCACAGTCGATTTTAGCCTGCTCATAGCTTCTTGTGGAGAGAAAACAGGCCGGTGAAGCCGCATAGGCTTTTTTTCCGCATTTTGCCAGACCTGCTGAAATGCTCACCAGATCCTGTTCGGCAATGCCAACTTCCACAAACTGCTCCGGAAAAGCCTTTGCAAACGGGGCAAGCGACGCGCTCCCCCTGGAATCACTGCAGAGGACCACAAGATCTCTGTCTTCTTTTGCATGCTGCATCAGCACATCACAGATCGCCTGTCTGTTTGGTATTTTATTCATGAGAGTGCCTCCTTTCTTTCAGATCCTTTTTGATCTGTTCTGCCTCTTCCTGTGTGGGTACTTTATGATGCCATTCTGCCTTATTTTCCATCACCGGAGAACCGCAGCCTTTTGTGGTATTGGCAATGATCACGGTCGGCTTTCCCTTGCAGGCTTTTGCCGCTTCAAAAGCATCCATAAGAGCCTGCATATCGTTCCCGGGCACACTTAACACGTTCCATCCAAAGGCCGCCCATCGCTCCTTTTGACTGTCCTGGCTCATGACATCTTCTGTGTTTCCGGAGATCTGCAGACGGTTGCGGTCTACCACGGCACAGAGATTATCCAGTTTGTAATGGCCTGCGGACATGGCTCCCTCCCAGACAGATCCTTCCGCCAGTTCTCCGTCACCCATCACCGTATACACCCGGTAACTTCTGCCGTCCATCTTTCCGGCCAGAGCCATACCGACACAGACCGGAAGTCCATGCCCCAAAGATCCGGAATTCATCTCAATTCCCGGAAGCTTGTTGTTGGGATGTCCGATATAGGGACTTCCGAATCCGGAAAACTTTTCGATCACTTCTTCCATGGGGAAGAAGCCTTTCTGCGCCAGCACCGCATAATAAGCTTCCACGGAATGGCCTTTGCTCATCACAAAACGGTCACGGTTCGGATCGTCCCTGTTTTCCGGGCTGATATTCATCTCCCCGAAATAAAGCGCTACCAGCACATCCATGACACTCATGTCGCCGCCGATATGACCACCCTTTCCCGAAATCACCATGTCCACTACTTTTTCCCGAAGGTCGTAGGCAAGTGCCTTTAATTCCTTTGCATTGCTCATAATATCCTCCCACTTTCTCTCTGGGCTCATTCGCCTCTCAAATACGCTTTTACTTCTTCCTCAATGGGATCATACAGATCCGGTTTCACACCGATGTATTTGCATGCCTCGTAGAGCACCGGAACGACATCCTTGTGAATTCCGACACAGTGATGGATATACGGTCCTTCCACCAGCTTTGCCTCCAGACGTTTCAGGTTTTGCACTTCTACCCATACGTAGGTTCCCTTTGTATAAGGTCCTTCCACTCCCCTGGCATTTCCAAGCAGCAGCGAATATTCTCCGTTATCTCCGTCAAAACGTGCAAGTGTCATCTCTCCGAGTTTTGCCTGGGCTTCCACAGCGCCCGGATGATCAAAGGCCAGCGGATATCCGATCGTCGGCTTTTCCTGTGCCACGGAAATCGGCCAGGGACCGCAGTGCTGCAAAAGCTCTCCGTTCTCGTTGTCCGGATGGCGAACAGTCCAGTCGGCAAAAAAGCTTCTTGCCTCATCCATTCCGGCCGCTTCCACCATCAGGGCAGTGACTGCACCATGGATATCCGTCTCACAGACAACCGGAATTCCCTCCTCATTCAGCAGGGAATTTGCCGCACAAGGCATAATGCCGATCTCGCTCTGCAGAGCATTCCAGCACTGGATTGCGATGGCATTGCAGCCGTATTTCGCTGCGAGATTTTTCATGGCAACTTTCAGTGCAGCCACATTTTCCAGTTCCTCCGGCTTGATTTTGATGCACATGCTGCTGCAGCAATAATCGACAACATTCTGTACCTCCTTTTGTTCCGCTTTTACTTTTTGTATCTCGGCAGTCAGTTCCGGCATAGGAATCGGGGAGAGCTGAATGTTAAATTTTACCAGCAGTTCTCCTTCATTGCACATCGTGGACCAGAAATCAAAGGGTCTCGGGGCAATCTGAAGGATTCTGGTATGGCGGAACACATCCACCACATTGCATACCGCCAGGAAATCGCGAATTCCCCTCTCAAATTCCGGATCCGTCAGACGGCAGTTGGTCATGTAGGTAAAAGGCACCTGGAATCTGCGGAGAACCTTTCCGGTCGCAAACAGTCCGCACTGACTGTCCCGAAGGCGGATCCCGTTCTCATCCGGCCGCTCATCTCTTGGACCCCAGAGCAATACCGGCAGCCCCATCTCCCGGGCCAGTCTGGCACAGACATACTCGGTACCGAAATTTCCGTGGGGAAAGAAAATACCTTTTACATTCTCCCGGCGGAATTTCTCCTGAATCTTCTCCCGGTCCGCCTCGTCGTAAAACAGTCCTTCCTCATTGATATCTGTGATGTCCACAAACTCCACGCCCAGCTCACGCAGGCGGTCTCTTGTGAGGTTGGCATACTTGATGGCATCCGGTGCACTGAAAATTCTTCTTCTGGTTGGCGCAAAACCGATCTTAATGGATTTCATCTTTTTCCTCCGTTCTTCAATTGAATTCAGTTGAATACTATTGAATTTATCTCAATTATTGATTTTATACCACTAAATTGTTTTGAATAAGTCAATATAAATTTATTAAATTTTATTCCGTCTGTTAAATGAATCCGAAAGAAAATCAGCGCAGCACAGACAGAAGAAGTGGTTTTTACGGATCATACGTTGACTTTCAACTAAATTCATATTAAAATTGTAACGATTCAGATTATCTTCGTTCAGATAGGAGTTCACTAATGGATATTTCTGCAAAAGAACTGGCCAAACTGATCAACGTATCACCGGCAACCGTTTCCATGGTATTTAACAACAAACCGGGAATCAGCGAAGCAACCAGAGAACTGGTGCTTGATACCGCTGCAAAGTACGGATACACACCAAAAAAGGCCGACGCATCAGCGCAGGCCTCACGGGTGATTCAGCTGGTAAATTATAAAAAACACGGAAAAATCGCTGCGGATACGCCCTTTTTTGCGCAGCTCACGGAAGGGATTTCCAAAGAGTGCACCCGCAGGAACTGTGCCCTTCACATTTCTTATTTTTACGAGTCCATGGATATCGCTTCTCAGTTATCCGCCCTAAACGAGGTAGACTCGATCGGCATGCTGCTCCTTGCCACAGAGATGGATCCCGAAGATTTCCGGATATTCCGGGACATTTCCGTACCGATCGTTGTACTGGACTGTTACTATGACGAGCTGGATTATGACTGTGTCCTGATCAACAATATTCAGGGCGCCTTCCGCGCCACAAATTATCTGATTCAGTGCGGACACCGGAAAGTCGGCTATCTTGCTTCCAACCTGAAAATCAGCAATTTTAAAGAGCGTTCCGACGGATATTACAAAGCGCTCCGGGCCAACGACATCAGCACTTCCCATCCTTACGTGCATGCCATTTCTCCGGTCTCAGACGAGGGCTATCGCGATATGATGGCAATTCTTGATGAAAATCCCCCGGTTGCGGATGCCTATTTCGCCGACAACGACATCATCGCCGCCTCCGCCATGAAAGCCTTCCGGGAACACGGCTATTCCATCCCGGAGGACGTTTCTTTTATCGGATTTGACGATATGCCTCTGTGCGATTTGATGGTACCCGCCCTTTCCACAATGAATGTACGCAAACAGGAGCTGGGAGCAGCCGCAGTTCAGCGGCTTCTTGATCGGGTGGAAGCACCCCAAAAAGAGCATCTCAAAATCTCCATGGCAACCAGACTGGTCAAGCGGGAAAGTGTAAAAATACAAAAATAAGAAACCAATAAGCTTCCTTCCGATTCAAGATCACCCCCGACACCCTTGCCTTCGGCTATATCCTTCCCACCACCGGGCGGATTCCGGACTTGCACCGGTTAGAAACGTGCGCCGCCGGGCGCACCACAAAAAGCATAGCCCGCCTTTCCGGAGGAAACGCAGGTTATGCTTCTATGTCAATAATTTCATTCTCTTATTCGATTTTATTAAGCGGTATGTAACCGTCGTATAAAAATTTGCCCTGTGCGTGTCAGGTTCCGCGTCACTGTCGGCGTCGTCCATGAAATGTGTAAATTCCTTTCTGCATCAAGCGGTATTTATGAGTGAATTATAGAAAACTCCCGCTTCATTGTCAAGAAACGTCCGCATTTCTTAACGCTTTCTTATCGCGTCTTCTTACCGATTGTACTCCGGTCACAGCTTCCTGCGGTCAGATTCC
>JAQYOA010000188.1 GCA_028727605.1 Lachnospiraceae bacterium | reverse complement strand
CAGCATGATATTATCCCGGATACTAAGATGCGGGAAAAGATTAAACTGCTGGAAAACCATTCCAATCTTTTGTCTGGTGCGATTGATATCGTTCTTTGGATCTGTGATATCGACTCCTTCAAACAGAATCTGTCCTCCTGTTGGAACTTCCAGCAGATTCAGAGATCGAAGGAATGTGGATTTTCCGGAACCGGACGGACCAATGACCGCCACCACCTCTCCTTTTCGAATTTCTGTGGAAATGCCATCCAGAACATGATTATCACCGTAATACTTTTTCAGATCTTTTACTTCAATTAATACTTCATTTTCAGCGTTCATTGATGCGCATTCTCCTCTCCAGTTTTCGAACCAGTGTACTGATAACTAATACCATAGCAAGATAAATCAGTGCTACTGCAATCAACGGCATCCAGGGGGAAAAAGTAGCACTTCTGATGATGTCGCCGCCTCTTGTCAAATCTGCAAATCCGATATAACCACAGATTGATGTCTCTTTCAGAAGTGTAATAAATTCGTTGGCAAGTGCAGGCAGTACATTTTTAAACGCCTGCGGAAGGATTACATAACGCATAGACTGATAAAAACTCAATCCCAGAGACCGACTTGCTTCGCTTTGTCCCGGATCAATGGACATGATACCGGATCGGATAATCTCTGCCACATAAGCACCGGAATTAATGCCAAATGTCAGAACTGCTACCATAAGCTTAGACGCGCCTCCGTGCATCAGCAAAGGCATCACACCAAAATACATGATCAACAGCTGAATCATGACCGGTGTACCGCGAATCACCGTCAAATACAGAGAACAAATCCGGTTTAATATCCGAAGTGTTCTGCCGGGACGGTCCGATTTGTCATGGCTTGACCGGATAATTCCCACCAGCACGCCAAGAACCACACCGATAATCAAAGCAAAAACCGTGACTTCCAGCGTATTTACAAGTCCTTTTACAATATGAAGATACCGGTCATCTTCAATAAAATTGAATCGAAACCGCTCAACAAATAATTCAAGCAATTCCCTTATTTTATTAATCACAAACAAATTCTTCACCCCATTTTTTCTTCCGCAAAAGGGACTGTTGCAGTACTTGACTGCAGCAGTCCCATGTTGTCTGCTTAATCAGAATTATTTTTTTACAATAATCACCTGTGTCGCTGTTGCATAACTGTCAGTGAAATCCACACTTTGCAGTCTGTCCTCTGTCACAGTCATACCAGCCATACCAAAATCAACCTGCCCGGTTGTTACTGCAGTAATAATGGAATCAAACTCCATATCTTCAATCTGAAGCTCGTATCCCAGTCTGTCGCAGATTGCCTGCGCTACATCTGCATCAATACCGACAATTCCTTCTCCCTCATAATATTCATACGGAGGGAACTGTGCATTAGTTGCCATCTTCAAAGTACCGTTGGAACGATCCGTATCTGCAGGAGATTCATACGGGGAATTGCCTGCGTTTTCGCCAATATAATTGCTGATAATGCTGTCAAAGGTACCATCCTCTTTCAGCTCTGCAAGTGCACTGTTCAGTTTGTCTTTTAATTCACTGTTATCCTTCGCCACACAAATCGCATACTCTTCATCAGCGAATGGCTCCTCAAGAATCTTCAGATCGTCATTCTGTTCCACATATACAGAAGCCGGCTGAGAATCAATAATCACACAGTCAATCATACCCTGCTTCAGTGCCATAACTGCGTCGGCTGCCTTATTATAACGCTCAACTGTGCTTCCTTCCTCCTCGTAGTCAGATGCATAGATATCACCTGTTGTTCCGAGCTGAACGCCAATCTTTGCTCCCGGAAGGTCATCAACACCTGCAACTTTGCCGGTACTGGTTTCGGATACGGCACTGCTGCCTGAAGAAGCTGCATCTGAAGTATTGGAATCGCTTCCGCAGCCTGCCATAGCTACCATCATGGCAGCAGACAAGACAAGTGCCGCAAATTTTTTGCTGTTTTTCATAACTTTCTCCTCCTTTTTCAACTTCGCTAACATGTAGAGTATTATAAACAGTTATACTCAAAAAAACAAGTGGAAAAATAAATAAATATGCATTCCAAAATAAGGAAAATCGGTATACATTCATGTTTTTCACATTTTCTGCATACCGATCCTGTATAAATATGTCCAATTGTTCCCTGTCTCACAGTATTATCCGTAAACACGAATTACAGAAGATATTTCCTTAATCATAGACATTCCGCCCAATATTTTCATGGCATCCATAAAGTGACGCTCTTTCACCTGATCGGTAATCACCACAATCTCAGCAAATTCACCATTCACTTTTTTCTGTACCATCTGAGCGATTGATACCTGATTGTTTCCAAAAACTGACGCAACCGACGCCAGTGTACCATAACGATTCTCAATCTGCATTCTGACAAAATACCGGGAACGAATCTCTCCCACCCGCTTAATCGGGCGATCCCTGTAACAGGTACATCCGATTCTTCCGCAGCAGCCCCAGAGAATATTACGCACAATATCGTACACATCCCCTACGATCGCACTTGCAGTCGGAAGTTCTCCCGCACCGCGTCCGTAGAACATGGTGTCCTGCACTGCATCACCGGTTACAAAAACTGCATTGTAAGAGTCGTTTACCGAGGCAAGCGGATGAGAACTGTCAATCAGCATCGGGTGTACCCGAACTTCAATTCCCTCCGGCGTATCCTTTGCAACGCCCAGAAGTTTGATGTCACATCCCATTTCTTTCGCATAACGGATATCCGTCGCAGTAATCTTGGCAATTCCCTCTGTGTAGACATCTTCAAAGGTTACTCGGGAATTAAAAGCTGCCGACGCCAAAATCGCAACCTTTCTTCCGGCATCCAATCCTTCCACATCAGCGGTTGGATCCGCTTCTGCATACCCAAGCTCCTGGGCCAGCTGCAATGCCTGCGCAAACTCCATACCTTCCTGTGTCATCTTTGTCAGAATAAAATTGGTTGTTCCGTTAAAGATACCCATAATCTCTGTTATGTGGTTACCGGCCAGACACTGTTTAATCGGGCGGATAATCGGAATTCCTCCCGCAACAGAGGCTTCATAGAGAAAGTCTTTTCCGTTGCGCTTCGCCACAGATAATATTTTTTTGCCCTCTGATGCCACCAGATCCTTATTTGCGGTGACAACATTTTTTCCGGCATCCAGACATGCAAGAATATAATTCATTGCCGGCTGCTTTCCACCCATAACTTCAATCACAATTTCGATTTCCGGATCGTTTGCAATCTCCTCGAAATTATTTGTAAGGATCGATGGGTCGTCTACTTTCGCCGCCGCTTTTTCCAGATTTCGGACCAGAATCTTTTTGATCTCTACCCTTGCTCCCAGCTTCGGGATCATATCTTCCTGTTGACTCTTCAGCACTTTATACACACCGGTACCAACCGTGCCAAGACCCATCAAAGCAGCTTTGATTATTCTTTCTTCCATAATATATTCTTCTCTCGTCCTTTGCTCCTATTATTTCAGAGATACGATACACTCGATCTCGACTTTGGCAGCTTTTGGCAATGCAGCAACCGCAACACAGGAACGTGCCGGTTTCGCTTCACCGAAAAACGCGCCATACACTTCATTCACTTTCGCAAAATCATTCATATCCGTGAGAAAAATTGTCGTCTTCATTACTTTTGTACGGTCAGTTCCCGCTGCAGTCATAATTGCATCCAGGTTCTTCAAAGACAGAGCAGCCTGCTCCTCCACTGTTTCCGGAATCACGCTGCCATGCTCGACATCAAATCCCAGCTGTCCGGAAATAAACAGGAGTCCGTTATCTGCTACTGCCTGTACGTAAGGTCCGATTGCTGCAGGTGCTTTTTCTGTATTAATAATTTCTCTTGCCATGATAGATTCTCCTTTTTTCTTTCTGTTATACCTGGGGCGCTATACGCTTTTGCAATCCCGGTACTATCATATCACAGGTACTGTCCGGCCGCAAGTAATCCACCCTTTTTTTCATTGTTCTGACCTGGCAGAAGAAGAATTACTCTTCTCCCTGACGAACCTGTTTTTCGTGCTCTTTCTGAATCTCCGGCACCATAGAAAGCATTGGTTCGATCTCTTTTCCGTGTAATTTACGGTCCACATAATTCTGTGTACATTTCACCACCAGCGGAGAGAGCACCAGCACACCGATCAGGTTGGGGATCATCATTAGTCCATTAAAGGTATCCGAAATATCCCAGGCAAGCTCCGCTTTCATAACAGAACCGGCCAGTACAATCACACAGAATATAATACGATATACAAGAACAGACCCGGATCCAAACAGATATTCACACGCTTTCGCTCCATAATGACTCCATCCAAGTACTGTGGAATAAGCAAAAAGCAAAATGGCTACAGCAACAAACATAGATCCCAAAGGTCCGAAGGTCTGCCCGAATGCATAACTGATCAGTGAACTGGACTCGATTTCAGCTGCTCCTCCTACCAGCGCACCGGTTTCAAGATCAACCGCGCCGGAGCTAAGAAGGGTTAATGCAGTCAAGGTACATACAACAATCGTATCAGCAAATACTTCAAAAATACCCCACATTCCCTGACGAACCGGCTCTTTCACATTGGAATTGGAGTGTACCATGACGGAAGAACCAAGACCGGCTTCATTGGAGAAAACGCCTCTCTTCATACCCATTTTCATTGCAAGCGCGATACCGGAGCCCACAACTCCTCCTGCTACTGATTTCAGGGCAAACGCACCTTTGAAAACAGAAACAAAAATTGCCGGAACAGCGCTAATATGCAGACAAATAATTGTTACAGCGCCAACAATATAAATGACAACCATGAACGGAACAATTTTTTCAGTTACGGACGCAACTCTTTTGAGTCCTCCGATGATAACAGCTCCAACCGCAAGAAACAGAAAAATACCGGTCGCAAGTTTCGGAATTCCAAATGCAGAATTCACATTTCCCACCATACTGTTTACCTGGCTCATATTTCCGATTCCAAAGGAAGCCAAAAGACAGAAACAGGAAAAAAGAAATGCAAGAACCGCACCGATTGTCTTACATCCTTTTTTTGCACCAAGTCCGTCTCTCAGATAATACATAGCGCCTCCGCACCATTCTCCCTTATCATTCTTTTTCCGATAAAGAATACCAAGAACATTCTCTGAATAATTTGTCATCATTCCAAAAAAAGCAATCAGCCACATCCAGAAAACAGCACCAGGTCCTCCGATTGCGATGGCTCCCGCTACACCTACAATATTACCGGTACCTACTGTTGCTGCAAGTGCAGTACACAGAGACTGAAACTGGGAAATGGAATGATCTTTCGTATGACGCGTTACATGTTTATCGCCAAAAATCGCTCCGATTGTATTCTTCATCCAATGTCCAAAATGGGTAATCTGGAAAAATTTTGTAAGGATTGTCATCAGTACACCGACAAACGCCAGTAAAATAAGTGCCGGCCATCCCCACACCAGATTGTTAATGATACCGTTTACTTTTGTGATTGTCTCAATCATCGCTTCACCTCATCCTGTGTTTTACCCAAAAAGCAAAAAGCAGACTCCCATCTGAATCTGCTTTCTTCTTCGTAAGCTTTTTTCATTATACTTTATTACACTAGCACAGCGCAAGTATAAATTGCATTATTTTGCATTTTTATGCAAAATAAACAGCCTTCCTGCCAAAAAAGATTCGAACATTCAAATCTTCTCCAATAAGGAAGGCTGTCATCCTGTTTTCGATTTATTTGTTATAATTTACGATCGCGCCAAAATCCGGTTTCAGAGAAGCTCCTCCTACCAGACCGCCGTCGATATCCGGCTGTGCAAACAGTTCCGGAGCTGTTTTTGCATTTACAGATCCGCCATACTGAATACGGATTGCATCTGCGGTTGCCTCATCGTAGATTTCTACGATGCACTCACGAATTCCTTTGCAGACTTCCTCTGCCTGCTCTGTTGTAGCTGTTTTTCCTGTTCCGATTGCCCAGATCGGCTCGTATGCGATTACCGCTGTCTTTGCCTGATCTGCTGTCACATTCAAAAATCCAACTTTCACCTGCTGACGAATGAAATCCATTGTCACACCCTGCTCTCTCTGCTCCAGAGTTTCACCGCAGCACATGATCGGGGTGATGCCGTGTTCAAAAGCCTTCAGCATCTTTTTGTTAACGGTCTCACTTGTCTCTGCAAAGTATTCTCTTCTCTCAGAGTGACCCAGAACAACATATTTTACGCCTGCATCGGTCAGCATATTCGGAGAAATTTCACCGGTAAATGCTCCTTTTTCTTCGAAATACATGTTCTCTGCACCAACCTGAATATTGGAACCTTTTGCAGCTTCTACAACCGGGATGATGTCAATAGCCGGAACACAGAAAACAACATCTACTTCCTCATTCGCTACCAACGGTTTTAAAGTATTCACTAATTCAACCGCTTCACTGGGAGTCATGTTCATCTTCCAGTTACCGGCAATAATTTTCTTTCTAGCCATGTTTCTTGGTCTCCTTACCTGTTACTATTTATCATTTGCTGCTGCTACGCCCGGCAGTTCTTTGCCTTCCAGGAACTCCAGAGAAGCACCGCCGCCTGTAGAGATATGTGTCATCTTATCACCATATCCCAGCTGATTTACTGCTGCTGCAGAATCACCGCCGCCGATAATGGTCACAGCATCGGTCTCTGCAAGAGCCTGTGCAACTGCTTTTGTACCTGCAGCAAAGTTCGGCATCTCAAAGCATCCCATCGGTCCGTTCCATACAACGGTCTTAGCTTCTTTTACAGCTTCTGCGAAAATCTTTGCAGTTTCCGGTCCAATATCCAGACCTTCCCAGCCCTCCGGGATTTCTCCTGCTTTTACGACCTGGGTATTTGCGTCATTTGAAAATGCATCAGCAACTACATTATCTACCGGAAGAAGCAGTTTTACGCCTTTGGCAGCTGCTTTTTCTTTCATTTTCAGGGCATAATCGCAGTAATCTTCCTCAAGAAGAGACTTGCCGACAGAACCGCCCTCTGCTTTCGCAAATGTATACGCCATACCGCCGCCGATGATCAGTACATCAACCTTGTCCAGCAGGTTTTCAATTACAGAGATCTTGCTGGATACTTTTGATCCGCCAAGAATAGCAACAAACGGACGAGTCGGGTTATTTACTGCATTGCCAAGGAATGCAATTTCTTTTTCCATCAGATATCCAACCACTGCGGTATCAACATATTTTGTAACACCGACATTTGAGCAGTGTGCACGATGTGCGGTACCAAATGCGTCATTTACAAATACCTCACAAAGGGAAGCCAGTTCCTTGCTGAAAGCTTCGCCGTTCTTTGTCTCTTCTGCACGATAACGGGTGTTTTCCAGAAGAATAACATCACCGTCATTCATAGCCTCAACAGCAGCCTTTGCGTTCGGTCCAACAACTTCCGGATCTGCAGCAAATTTTACTTCCTGTCCAAGAAGTTCAGAGAGGCGAACAGCAACCGGTGCCAGAGACAGTTCCGGTTTCGGCTCTCCTTTTGGTTTGCCAAGGTGAGAGCAAAGGATTACTTTTCCGCCATCAGCGATCAGTTTCTTAATTGTTGGCAGAGCAGCAACAAGACGATTTTCGTCAGTAATCTTTCCATCAATCAGCGGAACATTAAAATCGCATCTTACCAGGACTCTTTTGCCTTTTACATTAATGTCATCCACAGACTTTTTATTTAACATGAGCATTTCCTCCATTTCATTTGCGGGGCAGATTGTACACGGTTTTTCTGCACTCCGTCTTTTTCGCAAAAAGGGTCCGGTCCTTTATGAAAGACCGGACCCTTTGGGTTCAAAAACTTATGCTAACTCGCTGAAGTATTTGATTGTACGAACCATCTGGCTGGTGTAAGAATTCTCATTATCATACCAGGAAACAACCTGAACTTCTGTTGTTCCGTTGTCCAGAGGCAGAACCATTGTCTGAGTTGCATCAAACAGTGAGCCGTATCTCATTCCAACGATATCGCTGGATACGATTTCATCGGTGTTGTAACCGAAGGACTCAGTTGCGGATGCTTTCATCTTCTCATTGATCTGATCAACAGTTACATTTCCCTCAACTACTGCGGTCAGAATTGTGGTAGAACCTGTCGGGGTTGGAACACGCTGTGCAGAACCGATCAGTTTGCCGTTCAGTTCCGGAATAACAAGACCGATTGCCTTTGCAGCGCCGGTGCTGTTCGGAACGATGTTAACTGCTGCTGCACGGGATCTTCTCAGATCGCCTTTTCTCTGCGGTCCGTCCAGAGTCATCTGATCACCGGTGTATGCATGGATAGTAACCATGATACCGGATTTGATCGGAGCCAATTCGTTCAGAGCTTTTGCCATCGGAGCAAGGCAGTTTGTTGTACAGGAAGCTGCAGAAATAATGGTATCCTCTGCAGTCAGTGTCTCATGGTTTACATTGTAAACGATGGTCGGCAGATCGTTTCCAGCCGGAGCGGAAATAACAACTTTACGAGCGCCTGCATTGATATGAGCCTGAGCTTTTGCTTTGGAGGTGTAGAATCCGGAGCACTCCAGAACTACATCTACGCCAAGCTCTCCCCACGGGCAGTTGTTAGCATCCGGGAAAGCATAGATCTTGATGTTTTTGCCGTCTACAGTAATGGAATCTTCATCAGAAGTAACGGTATCTGCTAATGCATATTTTCCCTGAGAAGAATCATATTTTAACAAATGAGCTAACATCTTCGGGGATGTTAAGTCGTTGATAGCCACTACTTCATAACCTTCTGCTCCGAACATCTGTCTGAAAGCAAGACGTCCAATACGGCCAAAACCATTGATTGCTACTTTTACTGCCATGATTTCAATTCCTCCTAAAAAGTGTTTTTTGGATGTATTAGTCTCTGTACTTTGTTAAAGAAACATCAACCTTATTATCATAATACCTAATTCCGTCGGAAAATTCAAGGTTTATTTTGAAGAAAATACTAAAATTTCTCTCAAATTTTGACAAACTCACATTTTCGTCCGACAAACCTTACGTAGGACCGAAAACCAAGCGATAATGCCAACTCCTTTGCCTGATCAAATGCATACCCTATATGCTCCGGAGCATGGGCATCTGCACCAAACGTTATCATTTCTCCTCCCAGTTCCCGATAGCGGCGAATCACATCCGGATGCGGATTGGGGAAACCAAGCCCTGCACGATATCCTCCTGTATTAACTTCAAGTGCGATATCATATTTGATCAACAGTCGGAGAATCTCATCTATTTCATCCGTAAAAAATTCGTAGGAGTAACCGTCCGCCATTTTCTTACCGTAACGAACCACATAATCCAGATGGCCAAGGGTCTGAAATTCATGAAAGCTATGTATGTTTTCGACCGTCTCCCGAAAATAAGCTCTGTACAGATCTCTGATGTCCGTCCATTGCAAAAGATTTTGGGGATAATAGGCATCCTTCCCTTTTACCACATGCGTAGAGCCGATAATATAGTCAAACGGCCACGCATCCACATATGCTTTCAGCCGCTCTTTTAAATGAGGCTGGAGTCCGATTTCCACCCCAAAACGCACCTTTATTCTGTCACTGTATTTATTCTGTACTTCCCGGACCTGTTCAAAATAAGCCGGGGTATCCAACCGAAACTCCTCTGTCTCATAATCCATATCATGATGATCCGTCAAACAGATGGACGTCATTCCAAGCTCGATCGCCCGTTCTACCATTGACTCCATGGATGCGACACTATCTGATGAAAATTTTGTATGCATATGACAATCTGATATTTGTTCCATAGCTTTTCTCCTTGACTTAGTATCTTGCGAAAGCAAAGAAAAAACGATGTGATGAAATCACACCATTTTTCCTTTTTCAAAGCAAAATTCAATTCCACACAGCATTTTCTATGATTCCGCCGCCTGCCACATAATCGTCTGTGTAAAATACCACTGCCTGCCCCGGAGTCACCGCACGTACCCGGTCCTCAAAAGTACACAGTATCTCATCTTCTCCCGTTCTTTGCACCATGCACGGAGCTCCTTTGTGTCCATAACGAATTTTTGCTCTGCACTCAAGTGACTCCCCGATCTCAAGCGGAGGAATCGCCATATAGTTCACATGACTCGCTTTCAGTGAACGGGCAAATACTTCCTCTTCCTCTCCTACGACAACCTCATTGGTCTGCGGCCGGATTTCAAGTACAAATACCCGATGCCCCATCGGAAGTCCAAGACCTCTTCTCTGTCCAACCGTATAATGCGTAATTCCCTCGTG
>JAQYOA010000187.1 GCA_028727605.1 Lachnospiraceae bacterium | reverse complement strand
ATTTCCAGATACCGTTTTTCTCCGGTCACCCCATAAGCCGCAGCGGCGCCATGTATTTCCGGGATTGTGGCATTGGCATGCATATTGGTCAGAACATCTTTCTTCTGAAGCATTGCCTCAAACAGTTCCTTCCGCTCCAGTTTTCTCATCAGCTCCAGGTGTCTCTCATCCCGCGTGATGCCGTAAAGCTGCGCCCAGAATTCCATAATTCCGCCGGTCTCCTCCACATTCATCATACGGGAGAGCGTTTCTCTTGTGATCCCTTCCAGATACTCTGTAAACCACTCGGTACAGCCTTCCAGAATCTCAAAAGCCGTCTGATTCTCCAGGAATTTTCCCATATCAAGCAGGCCCATCATCACCTTATGGCAGACATAAAAAGGCGCCCAGAAACGCTTTCCGTCTCTCAAAGAATGCAGATATTTCTCCGGAATCGGAAATGCCCATTTTCCTCCGTTCTGCAGCTGGCATTTCCGGATTTCCTCCACGATATATTCCGCCTTTGCCCTCAGCATCGGATATTCCCCGTCCCGGCAAAGGAGTGCTGCCGCACTCAGAAAATGTCCCGTAAAGGTTCCCCGGATATGGCTCGACTGGGAATCCCATCCGCCGTGAAGATGTATCATTTTGTGGTTGACGGAACCGGACAGGCCGGATTCAAAGCGGAACGGGAACAGCAGATTTTCCGCATCCAGCTCCATTAAGTATTCCACATCCCGCATTTGCTTTTGAAGCGCTTCCGAAGGCAGCAGGGTAATTGTTCCTTTCGGATGATCCGCATATCTCATATCTTTCCTCCTCGTTTTCCGTAAACGTTTTTGTAACTTGGAACCATCATATTCTCTTCTGCCTGTCCCCGTCAACAGAACTTCTGCCGATTTTATAGCTCGTCTGTTATTCAAATTCACAAAATATCCTCATCACTTACTGCCCCAGACTGCTTTCTTTCCGATAGGCCACCGGAGTCTGACCGGTTCTCTTTCCGAACAGATATGTGAAATAATGTTCATCCGAAAAGCCCAGCCGAAAAGCAATCTCCTTCACCCGAAGTCTTGTTCCCGTAAGCAGCAGTTTTGCCTGCTCCATCTTCCGGTTCAATATGTATTCATAGGGAGTCGTATTCAGATCCCTTTTAAAATTGCGGATGATCTGAGACTCACTTAAATAAACCAGTTCCCCGAGCGTTTTCAGGGAAATATTTTCCGTGATGTGATTTTCAATATATTCGATGCACACTCTGACTTCTTCCGAGTATTGGTTCTCTCCGGCATCAAATTTTTGGTACAGATATTGAAGCAGCCGGTGAAACACCAGTGCTGCTTTCTGATGTTTTTCGATCACCGTATCGTTTTTATTTGCTCCGATCGCGTGGATTTCCTCAAAAAATGCGTACCCGCCTGCATTTTCAAATACAACCCTGTGCCTTGGATTGTAAAGCTCCAGCAGGCTTTCTGTTAAAGCTCCCCTGGCATTGAACCAGATTTTTGTCCACGGATTCCTCGCATCCGAATAATAGTCCTGACTCTTATTTGGCGGAAGCAGATAGAGATCCCCTTTTTTGGCCGTGTAGGCTTTCTTGTCCACCACAACCGTCCCTTCTCCCTCCAGAACATATTCCATCACTGTCACATGGTCCCCTGCATTTCTCCGGATTCGGTAGTTCCCGTCACAGTAGGAAATACCGGCCAGTTCGATCCAAAACAGAGTTTCCCCCTGCAGCGCCGGAAATGTTACAAACTCTTCTCTCATGCGTGTTTTCCTAACCTTTTTTCAATATATTCCATTTACCTGAGCTTACTATAGCATATATAATGATCATAAGCCAAGTGACAAACAACGGTACAAGCAATTAAAATTCCGACACATGGAAAGGAGAACTGATTTATGACAATTCCAAGAGAAGAACATCCCATGCCTCAATGGGAGCGAACCGCCTGGATGAATTTAAACGGCACCTGGGAATTTGAATTTGATTTCGGCAACAGCGCCATTGCCCGAAACCGCATGAACGCGGAGCAGCTAAACGACAGCATTGTCGTTCCGTTCTGCCCGGAGAGCAAGCTTTCCGGCATCGGCTATACCGATTTTATCGACGGTGTCATTTACCGTCGTCATTTTTCTCTTACAAAAGAACAGCTCAGCGGCAAAGTTCTGCTTCACTTCGGGGCTGTGGATTATGAAACGACTGTTTACGTGAACGGCATCCTCGCAGGCTCTCACCGGGGAGGTTACACTTCCTTTTCCTTTGATATCACAGAGCTGGCAACCGAAGGAGACAATCAGCTGTTTGTCTCAGTAAAAGATGATGTGAGAAGCGGTCTCCAGCCAAAGGGAAAACAGGCACATCTCTTTGCTTCCTCCGGCTGCGACTATACCAGAACCACCGGTATCTGGCAGACTGTCTGGCTGGAATTTGTTCCTGTCACTCACATCTGCTCCGCCAGATTTTATCCGGATCCGGAAAATGGCCGCCTAACCGTTACCGGTATTACCTCCGGCAGTCAGACGCTGCAGATAGAAGCATTCTGGGAAGGAAAACGTGTCGGTGAGACTTCTCTTATTTCTCACGGCGGTTTCTTTACCGCTTCTTTGGAGCTTTCCGAAGTACACCTCTGGGAGGCAGGAAAAGGCGGTCTCTATCAGCTGATTTTCCATTACGGCGAAGATCAGGTAAACAGTTATTTCGGAATGCGTACGGCTGTTTTTGACGGACGCCGTTTTCTCCTGAACGGAAAATCTCTGTTCCAGAGATTTGTCCTCGATCAGGGCTTCTATCCGGACGGCATCTACACTGCTCCTTCCGATGCTGACCTGATCAAAGATATCACTCTTTCTATGGATGCCGGTTTTAACGGCGCGCGGCTCCATCAGAAAGTGTTCGAACCCAGATTTTTGTACCACTGTGATCAGATGGGATATCTGGTCTGGGGAGAATATCCCAACTGGGGACTGGATTACGCTGCCCCGCAGGCGACAGAAATCTATCTGAACGAATGGCGTGAAGCCGTTGAGCGCGATTTCAATCATCCCTCCATCATCGGATGGTGTCCTTTCAATGAGACCTGGGGATATGAAGAATCCAAAGAGCGCAATTCTCTGCTCAGCAGCATTTATTACCTGACCAAACAGCTGGATCCCACCAGACCCTGCATCGATACCAGCGGAAACTTCCACGCTGTGACGGAGATTTATGATATCCACGATTATGATCAGAATCCGGCTTCCTTTTCGGAGCGCTGGACGGGATTTGTGAACCGTTTCCAGGAACAGAACGGACGGATCGAAGCGGATGATGAATTCTTCCGAAACGGAAATCCGGTTCACGGACAGACCGGGCCGTTTTTTGCCCAGCCTTATCACGGACAGCCGATCTTCGTCAGCGAATACGGCGGCATTTTCAGCGGCAATGCCAATGCCAACAGCTGGGGATACGGACAGGCGCCCGCATCTCTGGAGGAATATCACGAGCGTTACCGCGGACTGACCGAAGCGCTGCTTAATAATCCGGAGATTTTCGGTTTCTGCTATACGCAGCTATACGATATTGAACAGGAATGCAACGGCCTGTATGCTTACGACCGCACACCGAAATGTGATATCGAAAAAATCCGTCTGATCAATCAGAAAAAGGCTGCCATTGAGTCTGAATAATTTGAAAGAAAATGTCTTATCCGGTTCTGCCGGATAAGACATTTTCTATTCGTATTGCAATACAATGTAAATCATATTGTTGACAAAAACCGAATTGGAGCATATAATATAAATGAAACAGTAAGTATATACTATGGATAAAATAATTATATGGGAGGTGTTGATATGGCTACAGTACCTACACAGGTAAGAATTGATGAAACTTTAAAAAAACAGGCTACAGAGCTTTTTTCTCAGCTTGGAATGGATATGTCCAGTGCAATGAATATATTCCTTAGACAATGTGTTCTCAGAGGCGGTCTTCCATTTGAGGTGGTGATTCCGCAATATAAGCCCGAAGTTCTTGAAGCAATGGAAGAAGCAAAAAAAATCAGTAAAGATCCTAATACCAAAAGATACAATACTTTTTCAGATGCTATGGAGGATCTTGATTGATGCCGTATAAATTAATACTTACCGGCAAATTTAAGAAAAGCCTAAAATTAGCCAGTAAAAGAGGGCTTGATTTATCTCTTTTGGAAAATGTCGTTACTATGCTTCAAAATAATATTCCGTTGGACTCAAAGTATAGGGATCACGAATTAAAAGGGAAATATCAAGGTTTTCGAGAATGTCATGTTCAGCCTGACTGGCTGTTAATATACTTAAAAGAAAATGATATCTTGACATTAACACTGGTTGATACCGGAACTCATGCAGACTTATTTAACATGTGATAATATCTAGTCTGCTATCACCATCTGACGCAGATTCCCGCTGTCAGTAAATTTTCCCAGTCACACTCACCGTCATACAAGCGCAGCACCGCTGCATGTGCACAGTCGGGCAAAGGCAGCTGCACTTCTTTCGATGACCAATCCAGCAGGTATTCTCTCTCTTTTTCGGTATCATCCCGCATCCAGAGTCGAGGAGAAACCGCTTCATATCTGTGATTCCATTCAAAATACTCCAGGGTCTGATCAAACCAAAGGAACAGATTTCCGTCCCGCACTTCCCAGTTTACAAGCGGCCCTCTGGTAACAAAAGTCTTCTGGCGGCAAATTGCGCCAATCACCTGCTCTCCTGCATCTCGGTCGTCCTCTTCCGGAACTACCGCATAGGTTCGCATATACGGCAGGTTTTTCGGGCGGCTGTGCAGGTCTTTTCCTGCAACTGCCGCTAGGCGATGTCCCGACAATACCAGATCTTCCCACCAGGACAGTGTCCGGTCATTTCCGATAAGCGCATCGCTTTGTTTTCCTACTCCCGCACTGGTATTAAACACTTCCATATAATCCAGCAGATCCCAGTTATGGATCTCCATATCAAAACGACACCCGGCCATGGCCGGTCTGCCGATGCAGTTTGGATGTGCAAGGCCAATTACAGATGCCCCGTCACGTCTCAGACGAAGAAAGAACTCTTCCGGGGTCTGTGGATTCAGTCCCATCAGATCTGTCATCCGACTCGTTCCCAGCGCAAGAATATGACCATAAAAGGTAGTTGCCTCCACTCCGCAGATCAGACTCAGCGGCAGTTTTTCCCTGCGAATTGTCTCCTCCGCTTTTTCATGCCCGGAAACTGTATTGTGATCGGTCAGCGCAATCACTCCGAAATCCTCTTCCGCTGCATAGTTCATCAATTCCGAAACGGTCAGTTTTCCATCCGATTCCGTCGTATGATTATGCAGTTCAGCCCTTTGAAATCGTACTTTCATCTCTGCCTCCATCTGTCACTGTTACAGCATACGGTGTATGATCATTGAGCATCTGATACACATGCAGAACCACTCTCAGCACTCCGCCGCACGGTTTCCATGATCTGAATCCTTCGGAAGATCCATCCGGACTGATCACAATTTTCTTTTCTGTTTCATCCCGATGCGCAAATCCAAGCAGTACTTCATTGTGATAAACCGATACGTTGATTTCGGTCTTCTGTCCACGGATCAGCGCATCCACCACTTCTTCCGATGGTTCTTCTTTGCAGTTCCGGACCCAGGCTGCACGGCATGCTTCCCGGTCCGTTTCCGTAACTGCTTCTTTCTCACGCTTTCCAAAGGATACTGTGATCTCCAACTGCTCTATCCCCTTGGGAAGTACCGTTTCATAAAGAATGTTCCCAAGAAACCCTTCCATCAGTTCCCCGAAGGCCTGATAAATCACCATTTCATTACCCCTTTTCCTGTGTGCATCTCTTATTTTGTCACTTTCCCTTTTCCCAGATATCTTCTTTCATGTTGCTTTTGATATAGACGGCCGCACCGCCCAGACAGATGAGAAACATCAGTACAGACAATGCCGCAGCCCTCTGATAATCCAGATAAACATTGACCTGCTGATACAGCAGAATTCCCAGCATTTTCGGATTATTGGGGCCGGTCAGATACGGAATGGTAAAAGCCCCGATCTGCCCCATCAGAATAAAGGTTGCCGCCACAATCACATCTTTGTATACCAACGGCCAAATGATGCTTTTCAGAATCTGAAGCCATGAGCTCCCGGCATCTTTGGCACTCTCGATGTAAGAGTCGTTGACGGATGACAATGCCGCAGACAAAAGCATCGCAGAAAACGGAATATTAAACCACAGATTACACAGTACGATTCCTTTCATATCATACAGCAATCCCGGATGGTATTCGATTCCAAACAACAGGAAAAAGCGATTCAGAAAACCGGCATCTTTAATGATGTTCATAACTGCATAGACTGCCACAATGCCCGGTATAAACCGCGGCAACAGATACAGCCGTCCGATGATCCGGCTGATTCTGCTCTTGGAAAACCGCAGGTACAGTGCCAGAAGAAAACTAAAAGCAATCGCCAGCACCATTGTCAAAACTGCTTCCACCAAAGTAAAAATCAGGCTTTCAAATGCTTCCCGGCTTGTGAAAAAATATTGATAGTTGCTTAAGGTAAATGCGCCGTCTGCGGTTCGAAAAGACTGTAAAACCGTGTTCAGAATCGGCAGCACCACCACAAGCAGCATTACCGTAAATGCCGGAAGCACCATCAGATAAGGAGCCCAGTTTCTATGTTTGCTCTGTTCCACTCCATATCACCTCGTTATTTCGCAAGAGATCCGACTTCTTCAGTCCAACGTTCCGTAATTTTGTTGCGCAGCAGTCCGATGGAAAAGTACCGCAGAGTCTCCATGTCTGTTTCTGCCAGCCAGTCTTCATGTTCCAGTCCTGTCAGTTTGGACGAATCCACTACCGGAGAGGCAAACATGGTATTCCAGTCAATCGCCTGAGCCTCATAGCTGAGATAATAATCAATCACACTCAAAGCCGCCTCTTTATCTTTCGCAATCGTCGGAATCATAAATCCGGCCAGACCGCCTAAAAACGGCTGCTCCAGCTGTGTCAGCTTGATGGATTCCGGCAAAGTTCCCATACTCTTCTGGCTCAGAACCATATTGGCAAAAGCCGGAACCATATCTACCTGCTTTGTAGCCAGCAGATCCAGAGCGCCTGCATTTTTCATAGGATACTGAACCTTTCCGGCTGTCTGATACAGGCTCGGATGCAGTTCCTGTAAAAGTGCAAATCCCTGATTCCACTCTTCCTGGTAATCATTCATCCATTTCTCATCATCAGAAAGAGCTGCCTCTTCGGGAAGCTGATTGTAAATGGTATTTGCCACAAAGGAAAATCCTGCGTTTCCTGTGGAAGGATCATTGTATGCAAAACGTCCGGGATTATCCTGGATCCACTGATACAGCTCCTCAGCTGTTTTCGGAGGATTCGGCACGGTCTCTGAATTATAGGCCAGATAAACACTGGTTCCTCTGTAAGGGATAAAATTATCGCCTACAATGTTATCCTTATAAATCAGATTCTGATAATTCGGTATTTGATCCGTATCAATTTCCTCAAAAAAGTCTTCGCTGGTCTGTGCCACAATACCTGCAATGGCGCTGTCATCAATACAGATCAGGTCAAAATCGGTATCTGTCTCATTCGCCTTGTAGGCAGCTGCCAGACGATCCGGCAAACTCTGTTCGCTGGTACCCGATACCACAAACTGAATCTCTACCTGCGCTTTCTTACTGTATTCCGGATCTTTGTTGAAGGAATCTGCAATTGCCTGCAGTGCCTCCCTGACTTCCTGTCCGCCGCTGCTCCAGATCGTCACTGTGGGAACCTCTGCGGAACTTTCATTTGCAGTTCCGTTTGAAGAAGTACCGCAGCCTGTCATGGCCATCATACTGACCGTAAGAATTGCTGCTGTCGCCGTTTTTCCGTATTTGTTCATTTTCCAGTTTTTCATCTTATGAAACCTCCGTTTTTCTCTTTTCTTCTATTATTTAAGCCTGTTTTTCGGCAGAATTTTTTTGTCTTTTTGTTTCGCAGGAAACTTATGCTGCAAAGTACTGTTTGCGCAGGAAATGGCAGTCTACTCTCTGACCCTTCTCATACAATCTTGCAACGTCTTTTTCCATAAAGACCTTCAGTTCCGCTCCGTCCGAACCATAGAGAATCGCCTGGGTAAAATGCCCCAGTGACATCATCTGGACAATTTCGAAAGCGCCATTTTCCTTTGCTTCCAATGTCACATCTTCCGGTCTCACTGCAAACTCTGCTCCCTGTTCTTTCACAAAATTCATATCGCCGATAAATTCCGCTACAAACCGGGTTGCCGGGTGGTCATAGATTTCATCCGGAGAACCAATTTGTTCCAGATATCCCTTCCGCATGACAGCAATCCGATCCGATATGGCCATGGCTTCCTCCTGATCATGGGTGACAAAGATAACCGTAAGCCCCGCTTCTCTCTGAATCCTTTTCAGTTCTTCCCGCATCTGTCCGCGAATCTTCGCATCCAAAGCAGAAAATGGTTCATCCAGCAGCAAAACGGACGGCTGAAGCACCAGTGCTCTCGCAATGGCAATTCTCTGCTGCTGACCGCCGGAAAGCTGTCCCGGGTATTTCTTTTCTGTCCCATCCATCCGCACCAGTTTCAGCATTTCGCTGATTTCCTGTCTCATCTGCTCTCTGGAATGTTTCCGGATTTTCAGCCCGAATGCCATATTCTCATAAACCGTCATGTGCGGCCACAGATTGTAGCTCTGAAACACCATTCCGGTGGGGCGCTTTTCCGGAGGCAGGTTCTGGATCTCCTGTCCATCCAGAAGAATCCGTCCAGAATCAATGGAATGAAATCCGCCAATTGCCCGCAATATGGTCGTCTTTCCGCAGCCGGAAGGTCCAAGCAGCGTCAAAAGCTCATGTTCCTTCACTGTCAGGCTGATATTTTCCACTCCATCCGTTTTACTGAACTTCTTTGTCAGATTTTCAATTACCAGCTTTTCACTCATTGTATTTTTCTACCATCCTTTTGCTATTACATCTTAAAACCATTTGAAAGTGCATCCGCACTCAGATATTTACGAAATACCACAAGCAGGATCGCTGACGGAATCAAAAGGATCATCGCAAATACTGCTCCCGCCGTATCCGGAAACGACATGATGATACCGTACAGTTCACTGGGCATCGTGTGAATATTCGGAAGTCCCACCAGAAGAGAACCCTGAGCCTCTTCCATAGAGCCTAAAAACGTATACAGAGATGCCACCACAATTCCCGGCCATGCCATAGGCATGGTGATCTGAAAAAACACCCTCAGAGAAGATGCCCCTGCATCCCGTGCACTTTCCTCCTGCTGTACATGCACCGTGCGGAAAGCACCGCTGGGAATCCAGACCATAAACATCATCGTGTTGACAATGTGAACCAGTACCACTCCCAGAAAGGTTCCCATCAGATTGAGCTTGTAGAAAATCACTGCCATAGCTGTATAGATTCCCATTTTCGGAAATGCGTTTGTCAAAAGAAAACTCAGCCGTACCACATTTCGTCCCCGAAAATCATATCGTGCAATCGCATAGGCAGCCGGCAGGCAAATCAGCAGAGACACCAGTGTCACTACCACCGCCAGAACCAGTGATGTTCCGATCGTTTCCACCATTGCTCCTTTGGATAAGATATAATCCCACCATTTCAGACTGAATGTCCGGAGTTTCCCAAAGTTAAAGATACCACATCAATCCCACGCGGACTTTTGCTCAACCGATACAGCCGGAGGGCTGGAT
>JAQYOA010000186.1 GCA_028727605.1 Lachnospiraceae bacterium | reverse complement strand
TGCCAGAATTGGGGGATTCCGGTATTGTTGTCGGAGTGCCAGTCCGGATTCTGTCCTCCCGGAACTGTGTGCATATCCGGGAGAAGATAAATCTGATATTTCTCACAGAGGTCAAGCACATAATCCAGATAGAGAAATCCTTCGGATTTGTAGGAAGCCGGCTGTTCGTCATCGAAAAACAGATGATAGTTAAACGGTACCCGGACTACATTTACACCGCATTCCCTCAGAAATGCAAAATCCTTTTCTGTGACAAAAGACCGAACCAGACGATCAAAAAACTGATCAGATACCTGTTCTCCAAAACATTCTTTTACGGATGCGCGAATCTGATTGTCCGTTGTGGGAATCCCCATCATAAAATGCTCCAGATTCAGCCAGCTTCCGATTCCGATTCCGCGAAAGAGAATCGGGGCGCCATCTCTTACAAATTCTGTACCTTTCACTGTAACATAGCCATGTTCCATCATGTGCAGCCTCCTTTATTATGCTTTACTCTTTTACCGCTCCCAACATAATGCCGCTGATGAAGTATTTCTGAAGAAACGGATATACAATCAGCATAGGAATCATTGCAATGAACACCTTTGCCGCATCGAGAGATTTGTTGGAAAGCTTATCCATCTTTTCGATCTGATCCATGGAAAGGTTGGTGGTCTGGATGTTAACGACCATCTGCTTAATGTAGGTCTGCAGCGGATAATGGGATTCGTTGCTGGAGAGAACCAGACCCTGGAAATATTCGTTCCAGTAGGCCACACTTGTGAAAAGAACCAGTGTGGCAAAAATCGGAACGGAACAGGGAACTACAATTTTTACAAGCACTGTCCAGACACCGGCCCCGTCAATTTCTGCCGCTTCCATCAGTTCTTTCGGAAGTCCCCGGTAGAAATTGACCAGCAGAATCAGGTTGAATACCGGAACACCGCCGCAGAGGATCAGTCCGATCATACTATCAATCATACCATATTTTACCATAGTTATGTACCATGGAATTGTTCCGCCGTTAAAAAGCATGCAGAAAATAACGATCCACATGATCACATTTTTCGGACGGTATTCGTTGACCGGTTTGGAAAGAGGATAGGCAAAAATTGCCAGGATGACAATCGTCACAATCGTTCCGAGAATGGTTCTCTCCGCTGAGATCAGAAAACAGCGGCGTATAATTTTGTACGTGGTACTTTTTTATATGGAAACATTGCCGGAGAGACTGTATAATAAAGAATATCGGTTAATCGTATTACTTTGCTGTACAAATGTGACAATGACAGAAAAGGAAGGAATGGGGGAAGTTTATGTTTGAGCCGGATTACAGGAATATTTTAAATGCCGCAAGAAACAGGGAAGCTGCACGGCTTCCGCTCTATGAACATATTGTATCATTCGAAGTGGTTCAGAAGATTACAGGCGTGGATCTTCCGTCCCTGTATCAGGGGGACGACAGGGATCTTCATGAACTGTTTCGTGTATACTGTAAATTCTTTAAGGATTACGGGTACGATGTGATTCCTTTTGAGCAGTGTATCGGGGAATGCATGCCCGGAGCAGGTGCTCTTGGAAACAGCCGGATCACACCGGTGATTCAGGATGAAGATGATTTTAAGGCTTATCCCTGGGATGAGATTCCGGACTATTATTTTGAGAAAAATGCAAGATATTTCCGGGCATTGAGAGATGAGATGCCGGAGGGCATGAAAGCCATCGGCGGTGTTGGAAACGGCATTTTTGAGTGCGTGCAGGAGCTTACCGGTTATCAGGGCTTGTGTTATCTGTCCGTGGATGATGAAGAATTGTATCAGGAATTATTCCGGAAAGTCGGGGAGACGAATCTGAAAATCTGGAATCGGTTTATGAAAGAATTCGGAGATATCTACTGTGTTCTCCGGTTCGGCGATGATCTCGGATACAAGACCAGCACGCTGCTGTCGCCTGAGGATATCAGAAAACTGATTCTTCCGCAGTATAAACCAATTGTAGATCTGGTCCACAGCTATCAGAAACCGTTTCTTCTGCATTCCTGCGGCAAGATATTTGATGTCATGGACGATCTGATTGAAAAGGTCGGCATTGACGCAAAACACTCCAACGAAGATCAGATTGCTCCGTTTCCGGTATGGGTGGAAAAATATGGCGACCGGATCGGTAATTTCGGAGGGATTGACGTGGATGTACTGTGCGGCTATGACAAAAAGCAGCTGAAAGAGTACATATTGGAGGTTATCGCAAAGAGCAGTCATCACGGAGGATTTGCGATCGGCACCGGAAATTCCATCCCCAATTATGTTCCGGCCGAGAAATATCTGGATATGATTGAGATCGTCAGAGAATATCGCGGAGATTTTAAATGACAATGTAAAATGCAAAAATGAAATACCTGGAAAAATTGCAGAATGAGCAGGAACTATGAGCATACAAAACCGCTGCACGGAATTTCTTCCGTACGGCGGTTTTTCCATACTATTTGCCGAACAGGTCGCTGTAACCTTTTACAGAGGGGTCTTTCGCAATTCTTTCCGCTTCCAACATAGCGGCAATCGTCTCTTTGTTGGGAGAATTCAGGGAAATGTCAAACGGAATTGCTGCCGCATTTATTCTTTGTCATTCGGCGGAAGCAGATTGCTTCGATACTCTGTTTTGCCGGACAGAACATCATCATAGAAAGACTGCTTGTGATCAATATAATCGATGGATGCCTGAAGTTCTCCCATCTTTACTAACAGTTCTTCCCTTTTCCTGTCAAGAAGGATTTTTCTTTCAGGGATAGAGGACTGCCCCTGCATACACAGATCAATATAATCTTTCATTTCCTGAATACTCATCCCGCAGTTTTTCAGACATTTCAGGCTTTTGATCCACGCCACGTCTCTGTCGTCAAAGACACGATAATTGCTTGCATTGCGTTTTACATTGGGAATCAGTCCCTGGTTGCAGTAGAATTTCAGGTTTTCATAGGTCATGCCTGTCTGGCGGCACACTTCTTTCATGGAATACATAGAACCTCTCCTGATAAAAACTCTTGACCGGTAGTAACTACCGGCTTGTATGATGAAATTATAGCACAGCATCTTCAGAATTGGAAGGACGAATTTTTGAGGAGAAGTGAACAATTCAATATTAACTCTATTTTTAGCTTTGAAAGGAGACGCAATGGAATTCAAAACATTACAGAACGGAATGAAAATGCCTATGGAGGGTTTCGGTGTATTTCAGGTAAGAGATAAGGCCGAATGCAAAGAATCTGTACTGAATGCGATCCGCGCAGGTTACCGGCTGATCGACACAGCAGCCTCTTATACCAACGAGGATGCGGTAGGAGAGGCTGTACGTGAAGCAATCGCGGAGGGTTCCAGGGAAAATACGGAAGTCACCAGATCGGTCTTTCCGTTTACCAACATGGCACGATCTTTGGTAAAGCTACGATCATCGGTGTGACAGATGAAACATATCTTGCAACTGGCGAAAATTACGACTATAATATAGCCCAAAAGCGAAAGAAGGTGAACACATGGCCTATCGGGTTGCGATTGTAGACGACAGCAAAACAGACGCAGAATTTGTTCGGGGTATATTGAATGGCTGGGCCGATCAGCGGCAGGCGGACATCCGTGCGGAGGCGTTCCCTTCAGCGGAGGCATTCCTGTTCCGCTATGCCGAAGATAAGGATTGGGACATCCTCCTGCTGGACATTGAAATGGGCGACATAGACGGCGTGACCATGGCAAAGAAGGTGCGGCAGGATAATGAAGCAGTACAGATCGTGTTCATCACCGGGTATTCCGAATACATTGCCGAGGGCTACGAAGTGGCGGCGCTACATTACCTGATGAAGCCTGTGAACCGGGAGAAATTAATGGCTGTCCTGGACCGGGCGCTGGAAAAGCGAAAGCAGGAAGAACGATGTTTGAACTTAGAAGCCTATGGTGAGATGGTGCGGATTCCGTTCTACGAGATCCGCTTCCTGGATGTTCATCAGAACTATGTGACCGTCCATGCTAAGGCGGATTACACCGTCAAGCGTACCCTGGGCGACTTTGAAAAGGAACTGGATGACCGTTTCTGCCGGGTGGGCCGTGCTATGATCCTGAATCTGAAGTACATCCGGCGGGTGACCAAAACGGAGGTGTGTCTGTCTGACGGTACTGCATTGCCCCTGCCCAGGGGTGCTTACGAGCCGCTGAACCGGGCAATTATTCAGCACACATAAGGAGCAAAATATGTCCCTCTTTTCAAAACAGATAGACAAGCGGATCGCCGCCTACCAGCGGGAGCTGATCGAGACCCACTACCGGGAAGTGGACAATATGTACCGGCAGATCCGGGGCTGGCGGCATGACTACCGCAATCACATTCAGACCATGAAGGTGTTGGCTGCAAACGGTGATATGGACGCCATCAAGGCGTACCTGGATGAGCTGGACACGGATTTGAACACCGTAGATACCGTTGTCAAGACCGGCAACGCCATGGCAGACGCTATTCTGAACAGCAAGATTTCCCTGGCGCAGTCCAAATGCATCACCGTCCATTGCGATGCCCATATTCCTGTAAAGCTGAAAATGTCCGAGTTGGACCTGTGCTGCATCATCGGCAACCTCTTTGATAATGCTATCGAAGCCAGCCTCACCCTGCCGGAAGACCAGCGGCTGATCCGGGTGTACATGGATATGAAGGGTACCCAGCTCTATATCTCTTTCACCAACTTCACTTCCGGGAAGAAGATGGAGAAGATTGGAGGTTTGTTCCAGACCACCAAGGGCGACGGTCACGGATTTGGCCTTGTGCGGATTGATAACATCATCGAGCGACTGGACGGATACCTGAGCCGCAACTCCGAGGACGGCGCTTTCACTACGGAAATTCTCATTCCGCAGGTATAAGGCTCTCCCCAAAGGAGAGGCATTGTGCAATTCGTCCCCGAATTTGAACGATTCGTCCCCGGAATGAACCGGGGACGGATTTTTTTGATACAGTAGCGCTGTGAGGTGACTAACTATGAAACATACCGAAAAAACCAAATACAGCATGTGGCGGAACGTGGGCTTTATGGTTGGCTTTGCCCGGAAATACCGGGCGCGGGTACTGATATTCTGCGTCGTCATCGCCGTGCTGAAGCTGGGAACCAGTCTGACGGAGCTGTACGTCGCGCCGGTGATTCTGGGGATGGTGGAGCAAAGCGCACCGCTGTCCCGGCTGCTGGGAACCATCGCCCTGTTCACCCTGGCTCTGTTCCTGCTGAACGGCCTGCGCAGCTACGCGGAAACCAACACCTTTACCAGCCGGATTGAAGTGCGGAGCAAAATCGTCAACGCCATCAACCGGAAAAGCTGTGTGACCGCCTATCCCAACACCCTGAATCCCGAGGTGACCAGGCTGCGGGAAAAGGCAGAGCTGGCCACGTGCAGTAACAACGAGGCAACCGAGCATATCTGGACAACCCTGACGGAGCTGCTGGCCAATCTGGTAGGCTTTGCCGTCTATCTGGTTCTGCTGAAGGATCTGGATCCGCTGCTCATGCTGGCAGTTCTGGCGACCACCGTTACGGGATTTTTCATCAACAAGCGGATCAACGAATGGGGCTACCGCCACCGGGAGGAAGAGTCCAAATACGAAAAGCAGCTTGAATACCTCCGGCAGAAGGCCCAGTCCGTTACCCTTGCCAAGGATATCCGAATCTTCGGCCTGGGAGACTGGCTGGAATCCATCTACCGCAGCGTCCTGGGACTGTATGAAGCCTTTTTGACCCGGCGGGAGAAGGTGTACATCTGGGCCAACGTGGTGGACGTGGTGCTGGCCATGGCCAGAAACGGCATCGCCTATTTCTACCTGATCCGCATGGTCCTGACCCAGGGGCTTCCCGCCTCCCGGTTTTTGCTGTATTTCACGGCGGTCAGCGGCTTTACGGCCTGGGTAACCGGAATTCTCAGCCAGTTTTCCAGGCTCCACAAGGAAAGCCTGGACATTTCCTGCGTGCAGGAGTATCTGAATCTGCCGGAGCCGTTCCGGTTCTCCGGAGGCCAGCCCATTCCCGCGGCGAAGGCTTACGAGTTGCGGCTGGAAAACGTGTCTTTCCGGTATCCCGGCTCGGATTGCGATATCATTCACAACATGAACCTGACCGTTCACCCCGGCGAGCGGCTGGCCATTGTGGGTCTGAACGGCGCGGGCAAGACCACCCTGGTGAAGCTGCTGTGCGGTTTCTATGACCCTGACGAGGGGCGGGTACTGCTCAATGGCAGGGATATCCGGGATTTCAACCGGCAGGAATACTATGAGCTGCTCTCCGCCGTGTTCCAGGAGTATTCCGAGCTGGATATCACCGTTGCCGAGAACGTGGCCCAGCGGGTGGAGGGCATCGACCGGCAGCGGGTGGCGGACTGCATTGAAAAGGCGGGGCTTACTGCCATGGTGGCGGCATTGCCGGCGGGGCTGGATACTCATGTGGGACGGACGGTCTATCTGGACGGCGTCCAGTTTTCCGGCGGTCAGACCCAGCGGCTTATGCTGGCCAGAGCGCTCTACAAGGATGGCCCCATCCTGATGCTGGATGAACCCACCGCCGCTCTGGATCCCATTGCGGAAAACGATATCTATCAGAAATACGCGGAAATGACCGCGGGGAAAACCTCTGTATTCATCTCCCACCGGCTGGCCTCCACCCGGTTCTGCGACCGGATCATTTTTCTGGAACACGGGAAGATTACCGAGGAGGGTACCCATGAAGAGCTGCTGAATCTGGGCGGCGGCTACGCCAAACTGTTCCAGGTGCAGAGCAGGTATTATCAGGAAGGAAGTGAGCCGGATGGCAAAAAAATCTGACACCATAACCCTGAAAGAGGCGCTGCGGCTTCACAATCGGAGTCTGAAGCTGCTGAACGGCTATTGCCCCGGGCTGTTCCCGGCCACGGCGCTGTGCAGCGTGGTTTCGGCGGTGATTCCCTATGTGACTATTTTCCTGTCCGCCCGGATTATCAGCGAGCTGGCAGGCAAGCGGCGGCCGGAGGTAATTTGGAACTGGGTGCTGGCGGCAGTGGTCTGCGGCGGCGTCCTGGCGCTGGCAAAAGGCGCGCTGGAGCGGTGGAAAAGCAAGAAAGAGGACCTTTACTACCATCAGGAGCAGATGATCTTCACGGACAAGGGGCTGTCCATGGATTTCGCGGACGTGGACCGGCAGACAACCCGGGATCTGTTCTCACAGATCCGGCAGAATGAGAGCTGGAGCGGCAGGGGGATGCCTCTGGTGAGTATGGCTTTCCGGAATTTTGTGGAAAGCATCACGGGTATTTTCAGCGCCGTCGCACTGACGGCCAGCCTGTTCACCAGTACTGTACCGGAAAGCGCGGGCAGCCTGACGGCATTGAATCACCCGCTTTTCCTGGCGGCGTTTGCGGCTGTCATCGTGGTGGCGGTCACCATCG
>JAQYOA010000185.1 GCA_028727605.1 Lachnospiraceae bacterium | reverse complement strand
TGTCAAATGCCATGTCCCGCAGAGACATCCACCGAACCTATCAGGCCATTGCTTTTGGCGATCTTCCCGATTCCGGTACCATCGATGCACCGATCGCACGGATGGACGGTTCTGTCATTATGCGAACAGTAGACTATACGCGTGGAGAGCGGGCCGTGACTCATTTTACCACCCTCCTGCGCCGGAACGGCCTGTCTTTTCTGGAGCTTCATCTGGAAACCGGAAGAACCCACCAGATCCGTGTACATCTGTCTTCCATCGGTCATCCTCTTGTGGGGGATACCATGTACGGTCCCGACTGTCAAAGACTCATGGCACGTCAGGCACTGCATTCCGCAGCTCTTTCTTTTCCCCACCCTATCACGGGAATCCGGATGGAATTTCACTGTGCACTCCCGGAAGATATGAAACAGCTGCTCAATGCATAAACAAAAAAGCAGCTTCCTTATCTCCGGGAAACTGCTTTCTTTCGTTTTACATTGCATGAATGCGCGGCACTTCGTCCACGTGAAGATATTTGCTGATACATTTGATAATAATATCATGATCAGAAACCTGACCAAGTCCGGATACCGCTACGGTAGCCACAACACCTGCCTCTTCCACCCGGATCGGAAAACCTCCGCCGAGTGCAACATACTCTTTCGGATCAAGTGTCATTTGCTTAATGCTCTCCGGGCTTCTGGTTCCCGCCATATACAGTTTCAGAGAACTGCGTTCCGTCATCCGAACCGTATTGCTTTTCCGTTTCATCAATTCCTCATTGTATGGTGTAATCAGATTATCGCAGTACTGGAAAACCACCTGCCCGTTATTTCTTCGAATCATCACACCAACATTCGCACCGCGGCGTTTTGCTTCCATCACGATCATAGTGCCCAGTTCCCATGCGTCTGCATTGGTAAAATGTGTGAACTGCAGGATCTCTTCCTGCATATCCAGTACTTTCATCAGCTCATCCATTGTCATCGTCATTTTTCTTCTCCTGCCTTTCTGCCCGATGGCTGTTTTTGTAACTGTTCTTACGATCAGTTTAGCATCCGGCAGACAAATCGTCAAGCCAGCCAACCGCCCTCATGGCTGCCATGTCCCCGGTATCTGTCAAGCAGCAGAAGCAGCGTCATTCCAAGAACTCCGCAGGAAATAATCTCGCCGATTCCAACCGTAATCATGAAATAGGGAATCGATCCTTCAAACTGATACACATAAGACAGAATAAACGGAACGGTCAGTGTATTGGCCAGAATCGGAGGCAGTGGAGCAAGATACCGGTTTTTACGCAGAAGATAGGTTCCCACCGCTCCAATCAGTGTGGCAATACTTCCAAAGAGAACATCTAACGGCATACAGCCTGTCAGCAGATTGGACAGCAGGCAGCCCACAAAAAGTCCCGGAATTGCGGCCGGGGTAAAATACGGAAGTATCGTCAGCGCTTCCGAAAAACGCACCTGAATTGCATAGTTTGCCAGTCCAAATGCGTTGGCAAGAAAGGTTAAAATTACATATACTGCGGCAATCATAGCAGCCTGCGTCATTCGCATTGTTCGTTTTCTATCTTTTCTCATACCTTTACTCTTCTTTTTCTCGTTTTTTTGAATCAAAGATGGGAATCCTGCGGTTTACCTCCACGACACAAATGCCGATTAAGAACCCGGTAACCACCCCGCAGATCATCAGAAAAGGAAGCCATGCCATAATCTGTACATTTTCCACAAGCACGGATGCCACCGCAATCTGCGCCATGTTATGGGATACACCTCCTGCAACGGAAACACCGGGAATTCCAAACCATTTTCCTTTTTTTGCCGCTGCCATTACCCCCAGACTGAAAACGGCACCTGCAAGAGAAAACAGGGTGGAAAACAAATTTCCAAACAACAGACCAATGATCGCCACCCGAAGCCCCGAGACAAGCAATGCCTCCCGCCACCCATAACGGTACAAAACCAGAACTACCGCCAGATTTGCAATGCCAAGCTTCATCCCGGGAATCCCGGGTGTAAAGGGAATCAAAGCTTCCACATAACCCAGAATCACCGCAAAAGCGGTAAAAAGGCCAAGCTTTGTGATTTTTCCTGTTTTCATCTTCTGTTCTTCCCTTTCTTACTCATCCGGCTATCGTATCCGGTTCAAACTCATCAGAATCTTCCTTAAGGTTTTCTTTTTCCACCTCAATCACGACACGATGCGGCAGACAGACAATCGTCTCTCCCACATGGGAGATCTCTCCGGTCTTTACACAGATCTGATCCGGGCAATCCGCGCGTTCCATGAAGGCTTTTCCGTTTGAAATCCTGCATACATTTCCATTTCCGATATCAATCTCCTGATTCTCTGATAGAGAATACACCCCAAATATCTCGCCGTCAACCTTTATTATAATCTTTTTGCCCGGCTCCTTTTGCATCGTCCCTGCAAAAATCAGAATCACCGCAGCCGCAAGGATCCCGACGATCAGAAGAATGTCATTTTTTTTCACTTTCATGGTTTCCTCCTCATTTTCCTATGCACTGCAGCAAAAGAGCAGGATCAACGCAATCGGCGCCATCCTGCTCCGCTCATTCACATAACAATGCCGCAATCCAATGTCCTTGCTGCTTTATTTTTTAATAATGCAGTGACGCGGACAATTCTCTGCGCAGAGACCGCAATTGGTACATTTGGAATAATCAATCTCCGCTCTCTGATCCTTCACAGTGATTGCCCCTGCCGGACAATTCTTCTCGCATTTCTTACAGCCAATACATCCCA
>JAQYOA010000184.1 GCA_028727605.1 Lachnospiraceae bacterium | reverse complement strand
GAATGAGCAGCAGAGAAAAAGACTTGCGCCGGAATATTCTCATTTCAATGGAAAGAACGATACGGCGGATGCGGTTACGTTCCGGGAAGGTGTGGATATGGGACTGGGACCGGTCTATGAGAGCGGCGGCGGACTGATTTCCTGTGTGAGAGATTACGGGAAGCTGGCGGCAATGCTGGCAAACGGCGGTGTTGCTCCCAATGGAAAAAGGATCCTCTCGGCCGATACGATTGCAAAGATGCAGGAAAATCAGCTGACAGAGGAAGGAAAGAAAGATTTTGAAGCATTCGGCGGATGGAGCAAAGCAGGTTATGGATACGGACTTGGTGTCCGGGTGCTGATGGATCGGGAGAGAAACAATTCCTTAAGTGAAAACGGAGAACTGGGATGGGATGGTGCCCTTGGCTGTTACTTTGCATCTGATCCCAAAAGCGGAATTGCCATTTTTTATGCTCAGCAGGAAGAAGGATCCAAATGGTACGAATATCATGGAATGATCCGTAATTATGTATATGCCTGCATTCTTGGAAGTGAAGAGAGAAACGAATAAATACAGATAACACAAAACGAGGCCCGGATTCGTCCGGGCCTTATTAAACGGTGATCAGAGAAGCAGCTTTGGTGTCTGCTTTGGTACACCGGTGGATCCGCGCACAATCAATTCGACCGGAACGGTGATGCGTTTTCCGGCAGCACTGTATTCGTGAAGGGAGTCCAGCATGAGATCGCAGACATGCTGACCGATTGCGTGGAAATTCTGGCGGATGGAAGTGATGTTGTATTCCTGTGCAAGCTCCTGGTCGTCAAATCCGCAGATGCTCATATCTTCCGGAACACGGATGTTCAGCCTTTTGCAGGCCAGAATGGCAAGTTGGGCAACACGGTCATTTTCGGTCAGCAGTGCAGTGACTCCGTTGATATACATATGCCGGATTGCATCGCAGAAGGCGGAAGATTCGTATTCCAGATCATTTTCTGTCACTTCGTAGGGCGTGCATACAATATTTGCCGGATTCGGCTGCAGACCTGAGGCTATGAGCTGCTGCAGATAACCGGCAAAACGATTCCGGACGGTGGAAGTTTCCTCCGCAGGTGCGGTGGTAAGGAAACCGATATTCCGGTGTCCGAGCGTGATCAGGTGTTCTGTCAGAAGGCGTCCGCCTTCGAAGTTATCCGATACGACATTGTGCACGTAGGGGCAGTCGGTGGATTTATCGATGATAATAACCGGTATTTTGGCATAAATAAATTCATTGATCAGATTCAGATAAATATTATCTCTCATGGGATAATAGATCAAACCGGAAATATTCTGTGACAGCAAAAGCCGGATATTGGCTTTTTCTTTTGCTGCTGAAATGTCGGAAATATAAATACTCATCAGATAACCATTATCGCTGAGAATGGAATTCACTGTTTTGATTGTATCAAACATGCCGCCTTTTGTGATATCAAAGGGCAGGAGAAAAGAAATCATTTTTGAGGGAACCGCGGGCTGGGGCTGATTGACCAGATTATTCAGGGCGTTGCGGGCAACAAAGCTTCCGACACCTCTTTTTCGGTATAGGATGCCTCTTTGTTCCAGGTCGGTGAGAGCCCTTTTGGCGGTAATACGGCTGACGTTATATTGTTCGGAAAGCTGCTTTTCGGTGCAGAGCACGGTATCGTAAGAAAAATCATTGTTTCGGATGCGGGTCAGAATATCATCCGTAATCACTTCATATTTCGGCTTTTTGTATTCTTCTTGTTTCATAGAATGTCTGTCTGCTCTCTTTCTGAGATTGATATAGAAAAATGTTATTTGACATAGCTGATTATATAAGATAACGCAAAAATAGTCAATAAAATTCAAGAATATACCAAATTGACGATTGATATAATGATAAAAAATAAACAAAAAACCTATGATATGTTCAAAATGCGCATAAAAAAAGAAAAAATCAGCAGTAGAAGTGCAAAGTGATGGCAAAAATAAAAAGATAGTTGTTGACAATTGGTAAATGTGGTAGTATCATATGATATATCAAATGAACAAAGACAAGCCAAAAGGAGGATGAAAAGATTGAAAAATTTGAAGAAATCAAAAACACGGTCGAAAACAGAAAAAAGTATCGTGGAACGGATTCTTCTGGCAATCAAAAGTAACTGGCAGCTTTATCTTATGGCCATGCCGGCAATCGCACTTTTATTTTGCTTTGCATATTTGCCAATGGGGGGTTTGATTATTGCCTTTAAGAAATATAATTTCAAACTTGGAATTTGGGGCAGCCCTTTTATGGATCCCTGGTATAAAAATTTTGAAATTCTGTTTAAGAATAACTCAATGGCACTCAATGCAATTAAGAACACAATCCTTTTGAATGCTTTGTTTATTTCTGTCGGGACTGTATTCGCGCTGACACTGGCGCTCTGCTTTAATGAAATTACGAACAAGTATTTTAAGAAACTGACACAGTCAATTACGTTTCTTCCCTATTTCATTTCCACGGTAGTGGTCGGCGTTTTTGTAAGCGGTCTGCTTGGATATGAACACGGCGTGATCAATCGCGTGATTACATTTTTCGGAGGAGAACGGATTGCTTTCTATATGGAAGCAAAGTGGTGGCCATGGATTCTTCTGATTGTAAATCTGTGGAAGGGCGCCGGATACAATGCAGTGGTATATCTGGCAACCATAAGCGGAATCGACAGTTCTTTTTATGAGGCAGCCAGGATAGACGGCGCATCCAGATGGCAGCAGACAAAGTACATCAGTCTGCCTCTGCTCAAACCGACGGTGATCACAATGACACTGCTGGCGGTTGGAAAGATTATGAACGCAGATTTTGGTCTCTTTTATAATGTGACCGGTGATATGCCGACCTTGTATGAGACGGTAGATGTGCTTGATACCTACATCTATCGGGCATTGCGGCAGCTGGATGATATCGGAATTTCCTCAGCAACCGGTTTCTTCCAGTCAATTGTCGGGTTCCTGCTGGTGCTGGTAAGCAACTGGGCAGCCAACAGATATTCGGATGAAGGGGCATTGTTCTGAGAAAGGGGATAGCAATATGAAAGAGAAGATGACAATCGGACGAGGAATAGTCTATTTATTTATCCTTCTGTTTTCTTTCGTCTGTCTTTATCCGTTTCTGCTGGTGATCGGAGGATCTCTGATGACGAATTCAGAAGCGATCAATGAAGGTTTTCGGGTGATTCCAAAAGAGGTGACGCTGGCATCCTACAAGATTCTTCTGGGAAACAGCGCACTGATCCTGAACGGTTATAAAATCACGATTTTTGTCACCGTTGTGGGAACCATTCTCTCCATTGCCGTAAACGGAATGATGGGATATGTTCTTTCCAGAAAACGTCTGGCAGGACGCAGGGTTTTAAATCTTTATGTGCTTTTAACGATGCTGTTCAATGGAGGCATGGTGCCCTGGTATCTGGTGTGTACACAGTATCTTCACCTGAAAGACACGATTTGGGCTCTGATCCTTCCTTCCGTTGTCAGCGCCTGGTATATTTTTCTGATCCGGAATTATTTTACGGGAGTTCCGGAGGAACTCTGGGAGTCTGCAAAACTGGACGGAGCATCCGAAATTATCGTATTTTTGAAGATTTACCTGCCGCTTGCGACGCCGGTTATTGCGACCGTGGTACTGTTTGCGGCGCTGGGTTACTGGAACGATTGGTGGCTTGGTCTGATGCTGATTGACAATTCCTCCAAACAGCCTCTGCAGATGCTGCTTCGGACGATGATTTCCAATATCCAGTTTCTGCAGACGATGTCACAGCAGTCCTCGGAAGTACAGGCGATGCTGGCATCGGTGCCCGGTGACGGTGTAAAGATGGCCATGGTTGTCGTGACGACCGGACCGATTATTCTTCTGTATCCCTTTGTACAGAAATATTTTATGAAGGGAATTATGGTAGGTGCAGTAAAAGGCTAAATGCGGCACGTTTTTTGATTCCATCAGGTTGAATGGCGAGGTGGTGCGCCATGAGATAAAAAATCCAAGAAAAGGAGAAAATCATATGAAAAAGAAAGTGATCAGTACCATGATGGCAGTTGCCATGACGGCAACGGCTCTCGCAGGCTGCGGCGGAAATAACGGCAGTGCAGCCAGTTCCTCCAATGCTTCTTCTGCAGTTACGGGAGGATCCTCCGGGACGGAGGCAGAAGGGGCAGTAGATCCGGTGACGGGAGAGGCTCTGGAGCCGGTAACATTGAAATTTATCTTCTTTGGAGATAAAAAATCAGCAGTAGATGAAGTTTGGGCGGCAATTGCTGATTATACCAGAGACAAACTGAACTGTGATTTTGACGTACAGTTTATTTCCGGTGATGATTATAAGGATAAACTTTTGGTAAAAGCAGCAACGGGTGATGTCTGGGATCTCAACTTTGACTCCGACTGGACCGGTTATTTCCAGATGGCAGCGCAGGATGCTTACATGAATCTGGATGAATTGCTTCCCTCTTACGCACCGACCCTGTATTCTGTTTACGAAGAAAAAGGGCTGCTGGATGCGATGAAGAACAAAGGCCATATCAATATTCTTCCATGGACAATGACAATGAATAACCGTCCGTTCTTCCAGTGGAGAGGAGATCTGGCAGAAGCAGCAGGAATTGAAGTTGATAAGGACAATCTCAACACAATCGAAGATGTGGACAAAGTGCTGTATCAGTTAAAGGAAGCATATCCGGATAAGTATATTATCGAGTGTTCTCAGCTTTGCGGCGGCGGCTGGTTTGCACTGGATGAAAACATGGGTCTGTATTTCAATCTGAACGATGATAAGGTAACTGTTACCGCAGCAGAAGAGATTCCGGAATATGTGGAAGCAATGAAGTATGCGGAAAAATGGCAGAAAGACGGACTCATCTGGAAAGATGTTCTGACAGATAAACTGGATCACAATTCCCTGATTAATGAAGGAAAACTGATTACCAAGTGGGGAACTCACGAATTTGCAAATCAGAACAGAGCGTGGGTAGAGGAAGGTGCTTATTGGGATTTCACAGAGATTTATGCAGATGATCTGTATGCAAACAGAACACCTCTGGCAAACGCTTTGTGTATCTCCGCAACCAGCGAAAATCCGGAAAGAACACTGATGTTCCTGGAACTGCTGGAAACAGATCAGACGCTGTATGATATGGTACAGTATGGTATTGAAGGAAAGACCTATGTCATCAACGAAGAAACCGGCGCAGCGGAATATCCGGAAGGAATGGACGGTGCAAGCTCCAACTATCAGGAATGGGGCGGCCAGTGGGCTATGTGGAAACCTCAGTTTATGAGAGCGAATGCTTCTTACGGTCCGGGATTCTGGGAGGAAGAAGCGAACTATGCCGCATCCAGCGACAAGAACGTTGTTTCCCCGCTGGAAGGTTTCAGCTTTGATGCCACCAATGTTTCAACAGAAGTTGCACAGCGCAATCAGATTTTCTATGATGCAAACAGACTGCTGACAGTAGGCCTGGCAGGCGATACACAGACCGCAATTGACAAATTGAAATCTGATTCCGAAGCAGCAGGTCTGCAGACACTGCTTGATGAGTACCAGAAACAGATTGACGAATTTCTGGCAAACAAATAAGTATGCTTTAAACGCACAGAAAACGGATAAAGCAGGAAAGTAAATCAGTGCGGTTAGAAAAAAAGCCCCAGTAATTTTATGGAGTTACCAGACAAATGAGCCTGACTCTTCTATGATTACTGGGGCTTATTTTGAAAGAGGTTAATAGGATGAAGAAAATGACAGTACATATCATACCGCATTCTCATTGGGACAGAGAGTGGTATATGGCTTTTGAGCAGCATCGGATCAGGCTGGTCAGACTTGTGGATGAAGTAATGGAATTATTCGATCAGGATGAAAATTACAGGAGCTTTCATTTGGACGGTCAGACCATAATTTTGGATGATTATCTTGAAATCAAACCTCAGAATCGTGAGAAGCTTTTGAACTATATCGGGGAAGGGAAATTGATTACAGGTCCCTGGTATGTTCTTCAGGATGAATTTCTGACAAGCGGGGAATCCAATGTGAGAAATCTTCTGGTGGGTGCACAGGAGGCGAAAAATTACGGGAAGGACTGTAAAATCGGATATTTTCCGGATGCTTTTGGAAATGCCGGACAAATGCCCCAGCTGCTGAAGCAGGCCGGTATGGAAGCGGTTGTTTTCGGAAGAGGGGTAAAGCCTGTGGGTGCCGATAACCTTGTGATAGAAGACGGTGAATATGAATCTTCCTTTTCGGAAATGTTCTGGAAATCCCCGGACGGAAGCTGTCTTCCGGGTATTCTTTTTGCAAACTGGTACAATAATGGAATGGAGATTCCTGTGGATGAAAAGGAAGCAAAAGTTTACTGGGATGAGAGACTGGAAAAGGCAAAGAAATTTGCAGGGACCAGTCAGCTGCTTTTCATGAACGGCTGTGATCATCAGCCCGTGCAGAAGAATTTGACAGAGGCCATTGCCGTCGCCCGCAGACTGTATCCCGAGATCGAGTTTGTTCACTCGGATTTTCCTTCCTATGTGAAGGCGGTAAAGGAAGAATTGGGAGATAACATCAGTACCGTGACCGGAGAGCTGACCGGTCAGAAGACAGACGGACGGACGACACTTGTCAATACCTGTTCCAATCGGGTGGATTTGAAAATCCGCAACCGGGAATGTGAGACCGCACTGGAAAAAAATGCAGAGCCTATGGCAGTTCTGGCCTGGCTGAACGGAGACGAATATCCAAAGGAGCTGCTTTGCTATGCATGGAAAACGCTGATGCAGAATCATCCTCATGACAGTATCTGCAACTGCAGCGTGGATGAAGTGAACAGAGAGATGAAAACCCGCTTTGACAAAAGTATTCAGGTGGCAAAGGAACTGTCAGAGGAGAGCAGATGTTATCTTGCAAAAAAGATCGGGGATAGCTGCTTTTCGGATGCTATGGATGAGAAGCGCCCTTTCGTGGTATTTAACGGTGCAGGATGGGAAAAGACGCAGGTTATCAGTGTTGTACTGGACTGGCGAAGGGACTGGCAGAAAAATCTGCCGTCGGGGTTTGAGAATATGAACCGTCTGGAACTGCCGGAATTTGTTTTAAAAGATGCACAGGGAAACTGTGTGGAGGCCGTGATTGAGGATCTGGGTGCCGCTTATGGGCATATGCTTCCCGGTGACAGGTTCCGCAGACCTTATATGGCAAGGCAGGTGAAAGTGACCTTTGAGGCAACTGTTCCGGCTCTTGGGTATGCATCCTGGGTTTTGGAACCTGCGAAAGAGGACGAAAATACCAGGGAGAGAGCATCTTTGGTAACCGGACCTGAAACGATGGAAAATGAGAATCTGAAAGTGGTTATTGCAGAGGACGGAAGCTATACATTAACGGATAAAAAGACCGGTATTTCCTATCCGGAAATCGGATGGTTCGAGGAGTGCGGTGATGTGGGAGATGAGTATATTTTTGTGCAGACCAAAGGTACGAAAACCATCACCACCCGTGGAAAGAAGGCAAAAGTGGAGCTGACAGAGGATACTCCGGTGCGTGCCTCTTTTACGGTAACTCATGAACTGAAAGTTCCGGCAAGCGGTGATAAAATGCTGGATTATGAGAGAAATTGCATGTATGATTATTATAGCAGAACATCCCAGCGTTCCGATGAACTGGTTCCTTTCAAGCTGGAAACGGTACTGAGTCTGGAAAAGAGCGGAAAGGGTGTCAAAGTACAGACCACAATCGTCAATACGGCGAAGGATCACAGAGTCCGCGTGATCATTCCGACGGGCCTGGAAACAGACTGTCATTATACGGATTCCGTTTTTGAAGTGGTGAAACGTCCGAACCGGCATTATGATACCTGGAAAAATCCCAGCGGCTGTGAACATGAACAGAATTTTACTGCAGTATACGGGGAAAAAGCAGGCCTTCTTGCAGCAAATTTCGGCCTTTATGAATATGAGATTCTGCCGGATCAGAAGAATGCCATAGCACTCACTTTGCTTCGCTCGACCGGTGAGATGGGAGACTGGGGCGTATTTCCGACGCCGGACGCGCAGCTTTTGGGCACTTATTCCATGAAATATGAGATTGTTCCTTTTTCGGCCGATGAAATGACGAAAGCATACCAGGAGGCGTATCTGTTCCAGTCGGATCTGGTCGGATGTCAGGTTCCCTGCGGATGCTGCAGTACGGTGCCTCCCTATGAGAAGCCGGAAGAAGAACGCAGGCATCGGGAATGCAAGGATATCCTTCCGGCAGCGGCTTCCTATCTGGAATGGCAGGGAGAGGGTCTTGCATTTACCGGATTTAAGCGTGCAGATGAGGGCAAAGACGTGATGGCCCGCTTTGTGAACGTGACGGATCAGGCGGTGAGACTGACCTTAAGAAAAATGGAATGGATCAGGGGAGCCTACGAGAGCAATGTACTTGAGGAGAAAAAAGAAACGCTGGATTTAAATGAAAAAGGCTGTTATGAACGAGAGATCGGACCTTACGAAATTTTCACATTGGGACTGGAGGCGTAAAGAATCAAGTTATGGAAAAGTATAAAGACAGTACCCTGACTCCGGAAGAACGGGCGAGTGATCTTCTTTCCAGGATGACACTGGAAGAGAAGGTGGCTCAGATGGATATGATCCGGGGGGTTGAACTGGCGACAAAGGTGCATGAAGCGCATTTTTGTGCTGTGGATGAACAGTCGGATTTTTACTGGGATAAGGTAAAGGAAAGCTTCGGGGAGAGAGGAATCGGTTTTGTACATGACGTATATTCTGTGCCGGAGGTACTGAATAAACTGCAGCACTACCTGGTAGAAGAGACCAGACTGGGGATTCCCTGCATTTTCACGGGAGAAGCCCTGCATGGAATTTCTTATCCGGGAGCTACGATTTTTCCTATGCCGATTGCCATGGGAGCAACGTTCGACCCGGATCTGACAAAAAAGGTTGGACACGCCATTGCAGCGGAGACAAGGAGCCTGGGGATTCATGAGATTCTGGCACCCAATCTGGATCTGGCAAGGGAACCTCGCTGGGGGCGTGTGGAGGAGACTTTCGGAGAGGACACGTACTTGTCTTCCGAGATGGCTTATGCTATTGTCACAGGGGAGCAGGGGGAGGATATCAGTGCGCCGGATGCCGTGATGGCAGAGCCAAAGCATTATTGCGTGCACGGTATTCCCGAAGGAGGAACTAACTGTTCTCCGGCCCGGGTGGGAAGACGGGAAGTGGAGACTGCATATCTGCCTGTATTTGAAGCCGGAATCAAGAAGGCGGGCGCCTGCAATGCAATGGCCTCCTATAACTGTATTGACGGAGAGGCGGTAATCAATTCCGAACTGTATTTGAGAGAAATCCTAAAAGAACGGTTCGGGTTGAGAGGATATGTGCGCGCGGATTTTGGAGCGGTCAGCAGACTGACGCATTCCCATCATATCGCAAGAGACAACCGGGAAGCCATGAAACTGGCGGTGGAAGCGGGACTGGATGTGCAGGGATTCGATTTCCCCAATTCGGAATGGGAAAACGGACTGTCAGAGCTTGTGAGAAGCGGCGAACTTTCGGAAGCTGTCATTGACGAAGCGGTCTTTCGGATTCTGAAAATGAAATTTGAACTTGGACTTTTTGAACATCCGTATACCGATGAAGAACACTATAAGAGCGTGGTGCGCAGCAAAGAAAACAGAGAGGTTTCCTATCAATGTGCCCGTGAATCAATCGTGCTTTTGCAGAATGAGAAGAAGCTGCTCCCTCTTTCCCAAAAAATCGGTTCGATTGCTGTGCTGGGACCAAGCTCCAACCTTCAAAGGGAAGGAAGCTATTCCTCTGTTCCGTGGGGATATCATATGCCGAGTGTATATGAGGAAATCTGTAAAAGAGTGGATCCGGGCTGCAAGGTTTATCAGGCGGACGGCTGCGGTGTGACAGAAAATGATGTTTCGGTTATTCCGGGCAGCTGGTATCCGGAAGGCGTCCTTCTGGAGTATTTTCCGAACGATCATTTTGAGGGGGAACCGGTAGGATGTGATCGGGCAAATCTGATTAAATTTAACTGGATTCTGGCGAAACCTCATCGGGATTTGGAGTTTAAGGGATACTCGATCCGAATGAGGACGAAAATGACGGTGAATACCCATGATTTTTCCGGGGAGGATGAAATCAGGGGAAGGCTGGCCTTTACCACCAATGACACCGTTGAAGTGTGGGTGGATGGAAAACTGCTGATTCAAAGCGGCGGCGATAAAAAACAGCGCATGCCGTCCTGCCCGTTTACGTTTGTCAACGGTCAGACGTATGAATTGGAAATAAAATATGTGTGTGATGTAAACGGAAACAATGTTTCTCTTTGCATCGACCATCATGGCGATGATATGGAAAAGGCTGTGGAGCTGGCCAGAATCAGTGATGCGGCAATTCTCGTGTGCGGTGATGACAAAGTGACCAGCGGCGAGGGAATGGACCGCTGTGATCTTCGGCTTTACGGAAAACAGCAGGAACTGATCCGCAGAGTCTGCGAGGTGAATTCGTCTGTGATTCTTGTACTTGAAAATGGCAAACCGGTGGATTTAAGCTGGGAAAAGGAGCATGTAAACAGTATTCTGGAGGCGTGGTTCGGCGGAGAACTGGGCGGAAAAGCAATCGCGGATGTATTGTTCGGAGAGATCAGCCCGGGAGGTCGTCTGCCCATCAGTTTCCCGAAAAGTGTGGGCCATCTGCCCTGCTATTATTCAGCGCTTCCGGGCGGCAGCCCCATTTACCTGGAAGGTACCCGGAAAGAGCTGTTTTGCTTTGGCCATGGTTTGAGCTATACGGAATTTGCTTACGGTGATCTTGCGATCGAAAATGTGGGGGGAGCTTATGATTACCGGGTATCCTGTAAGGTAAAAAATGTGGGCAGCTGCGGCGCAGATGAGGTGGTACAGCTGTATATCAACGATGTATGCTCTTCTGTTGTAACGCCGGAGCTTCTGCTGCAGGGCTTTCAAAGAATTCATCTGGAACCGGGTGAAGAAAAGCAGGTAATATTCCGGCTGAATTTTGACAGCTTCTGTCTTCTGAACAAAAAGTTTGAATGGGTCGTTGAACCGGGCGAATTTCAGATATTGGTGGGAGCTTCCTGCAGGGATATCCGCCTGGAAAGAAGCCTTTGGATCGGATAAGGAATGAAGAGAGAAAAGTGAGGCATAACAGGGATGAGGAAAATTGTATTTGACAGAGAGGCAAAGAGCTGGGGAGAGGCGCTTCCGGTGGGAAATGGCCGTATGGGAGCGATGATTTTCGGCGGGATAAAAAGCGAGCATCTTGGGCTGAACGAGGACAGCATCTGGTACGGAAAACCGGTAAATCGAATTAATCCGGACGCGCACCGGAATCTGGAAAAGGTGCGGGAATTGATTCTTGGCGGAAAACCTGATGAGGCGGAAGAATTGCTTTCCTATGCGTTTACGGCAACACCTCAGAGTCAGAGAGTTTATCAGCCCCTGGCGGACTGTTGGATCAATTTGCAGGGAAGCTGCGGAGAACCGGCAAAAGAGAGCGGTTACTGCCGTTGGCTGGATCTCGGAACAGCGGTTGTCACTGTGGATTACAGCACGAAGAAAGGAAAAATCCACAGAGAATATCTGGCATCTTATCCGCAGAAGGTTGTAGCTGCGAAATTTGAGACCGAAGGGGAGGAAACGCTGAATTTCGATCTTCTTCTGACCAGGGAACCGTTTTACGATGAGATGGTCATGGACGAAGAGAACAGTGTTTACCTGACCGGAAATCTGGGAAAAGGCGGTCTGGATTTTGTTGCCGGATGCCGGATTGAAACGGACGGCGGCAGTGTCCGGCGTATCGGGGAACATCTGGTAGTGAGGGAGGCGAAATGTGCCCGTATCTATCTTTTCGGTACCAGTACTTTTTATGAGGAAAATCCGCTGAAGCAGGTTCGTGAGACATTAAAACAGGCGGCGGAAATGGCGTGGGAGGATCTGAAAGAGGAGCATATCACAGATTACCGGAAACTGTTTGATGCCGTCAGCCTGCGGCTTGGACCGTCAAAAGACGATTCTGAAAACAAAGAACAGGGGAATACAAAAACCACAGAACAGCTCCTTGCAAAGGCCCGGGAAGGAAGTCCGGATCCAGAGCTTGCCGCATTGTATTTTGATTTTGGAAGATATCTTTTGATTTCCTGCAGCAGACCCGGCGGTATGCCGGCGAACCTGCAGGGAGTCTGGAATGAGAAGATGATGCCGCCGTGGGAATCGAAATATACGATTAATATTAACACGGAAATGAATTATTGGCCTGCGGAATGTCTGGGGCTTTCCGAGTGTATGGATCCGCTGTTTGAGCTGCTTGGAAGGATGCGGGAAAGCGGAAGAAAAACGGCAAGGGAAATGTATGGCTGCAGGGGATTTTTGTGCCATCACAACACAGATATCTGGGCGGATACTGCACCGCAGGATAAATATCTGCCGGCAACTTACTGGACGCAGGGAGCAGCATTTCTGGCCCTGTTTCTGTGGCGCCATTATGAGTATACCCTGGATCGGAAATGGCTGAAGAAATGGTATCCCGTACTGGAGGAAGCAGTGGAATTCTATCTGGATTTTCTGATCGAGGATCAGGGGGAATATGTGACATGTCCTTCCGTTTCTCCGGAAAATACTTATATTATGGAAAACGGTGTCCATGCCAGAGTATGTGCAGGTCCCGCCATGGACAGCGAGATGCTCCGGGATTTGTTTGACGGGTATGAGAGGGCAGCCGCAGTCCTTGGGAAAACGGATGATGAGAAGGTACGGAAAGCAAAGCAGATGAAGGAAAAGCTTCCTCCGATTCGCATCGGCAAATACGGGCAGATTATGGAATGGCGTGAGGATTATGAGGAAGAAGAGCCGGGCCATCGCCATATCTCCCATCTCTATGCGCTGTATCCTTCCAATCAGATTACGATGGATGAGACTCCAAAGCTTGCGGAAGCGGCAAAGGTAACTTTAAATCGCAGAGTGGAAAACGGCGGGGGTTATACCGGATGGAGTGCAGCGTGGCTGATCAGTTTTTATGCACAGCTTGGGATGGCAAAGGAAGCCGGCGAAATGATGCAGAAGCTCTTTGTTCAATCTACATTCAGTAATCTGATGGACAATCATCCCCATGTGGGCGGAGCGGTATTTCAGATTGACGGAAACCTGGGCGGCTGTGATGCGATCGCCCAGATGCTGGTGCAGGACAACGGAAAGAGGGTCCTTTTGCTTCCTTCCTGTCTGGAAGAGTGGGAGGAAGGCTCTTTTAGCGGAGTTCGTCTGAGAGGAAATGCAGCCCTTTCTTTTACATGGAACAAAGAAAATGTATGGGGAACAATCCGGGCCGATTCCGACTGGAACGGACGGCTGCTGTGCCGGAAAACGGAAATGAATATTTCGCTGAAAGCCGGTGAGTGCCGGGAGTTTACCTTGATCCTTTGACGGGGGTGAAAGAGATGGAATGCAAATGGATGGGATATGACTGCAGGAAGATGAAATTCGAAGAACATGAGGCGATCATTGTATCCCCGAAGGAAGAAACGGCATTGGGGTATCTTGCCGTGAAAACGGAATACTGGGATGCTTTTCCGGAAGCACTGGAACTTCCGCTTTTGGAAAAAGGATTTCATCTTTGCTTTCTTGCCAATGAGAATCGCTGGGGGACAGACCAGGATCTGGACCGCAAAGCCAGGTTTATCCGGTTTGTACAAAACGAGTGGAATCTAAAACCCAAATGTGTACTGATCGGAATGAGCTGCGGCGGGTTATTTGCTGTAAAAATGGCAGCGAGATATCCGGAGATGGTCGGCTGTATGTATCTGGATGCTCCGGTTATCAATTATATGAGCTGCCCCTGCGGGTTCGGACGCGGTATCAGGCTGAACGAGAATCATGAAGAGATCATGAAAGCGCTGGATATCAAAACGATTGGACAGCTTCTTGCCTACCGGGATATGCCGCTGGACAAACTCGATGTGCTGGTGAAAAACAGGATACCTGCAGTGCTTGTCTCTGGAGACTGCGATCAGTCGGTTCCCTACGAGGAAAACGGTATTCTGCTGGAGGAGGCTTATCGGGATGCAGGGATAGAGATCGAAGTCTTTATCAAACCGGGCGGAGACCATCATCCCCATGGACTGCCGGATCCCGGACCGCTGGTGGAGTTTGTACTGAAACAGATGGAAAGAGGGAACGGGGTATGAATTTTCAGTTCGATGGTTTTATTTCGAGGGAAGTCTTAAATAATTATCTTTCCCATGCGGTTACTCATATTGGCCTGGGAATGGACTGCTATTCTTCCAGTCAGACATTCGAGGATGATCTTCGCATGCTGAAAAACGAGGGTGCGAAATTTATTGGACGTGCTTCCTATGTGTGGGCAGAAACAAATGAGGAGGAGCATTATCGTATTTGCGAGGAGAGAGCCAAAAGAGCCCATGAGGCAGATCCGGAATTTATCCTGCAGGCCTGTGTGTTTGAGTGTATCAAGAAATCTTTTGTTGATACGGTTCCGGTTCCGGACTGGGTATTTGAGGCTTTCGGTATTCCTGTCGAGAAACGGTGTTTTTCCTATGATAAAATGTTAAATCCGAATGGGCTGTATGTGAATCACTGGCAGGAAGGCTGCTCTGTGCAGG
>JAQYOA010000183.1 GCA_028727605.1 Lachnospiraceae bacterium | reverse complement strand
TCCAGAATCTTGAGAACCATATCCAACATATCGGACAGGTCACGCTCTCCCTGTTTGCTGAAGACAACTTCGTCATCAATCATCTGAACAGAAGCATCTGCAACATTTTCAGCGTGATCACCGATTCGTTCAATATCGTTGACTACATGGAACAGCGCACCGATTCTCATAACATCATCCGTAGGCAGAGTTGCCTGATTCAAATGTACCAGATAGTTCGTGATTTCCTTATTCAGAAAGTTGATGTTTTCCTCTACACGATAAACTTCATCAATTTCTTTCTGATCATGAGTTACCAGTGTATTCATGGCCCGGATCAGATTGGTCTCAGCCATTTTAGCCATACGCTCCATCTCACGAACAACCTGAAGCACAGCCGTTGTCGGAGAGTATCCGTGTTTCGCTCCGATATAGGCAAGTTCGAATTTCTTTTCTTCTTTATCCGTTCCTCTGATCAGGAAGTAGGTCATCTTAACCAGCAGCGGTGTGAACGGAAGCATCAGAATTACCTGACAAACTTTTATAATAGAGTTTGCGTTTGCGATCATACGGCCCGGTTCATTTCCGGAAATCCGCAGAAAGAAATCTACAACAAAATCACCTGCAACGGTAAAGATAATGGCACAGACAATCGTACCGGAAATGTTAAACAGGAGATGAACTGCGGCAGCACGTTTCGCATCTTTTTTGCAGCCCATACTTGCAAGAATTGCAGACATGGTGCAGCCGATATTGCAGCCAAGCATCATAAACAGGCAGACAGGAAGTTCCATCAATCCTTCTCTGGCAAGCAGCATGATGATACCAACCGTTGCCGAGTTACTCTGGAGAATGGCTGTGGCAGCCCAGCCGACAAAAAAGGCAATCAGCGGATTTGTAAGGGAACCGAGAATCTGGACAACTGCCGGAATTTCCTTTGCCACATTCAATGCACCGGAAATGGTTGAGATTCCCATAAAAAGGATACCAAATCCGAGAATTACTTCTCCCAGTCTGCTCACCGTCATGTGGTTTTTGATGAACATCGCCATAATCACACCGATGATGACAAACAGCGGTGCGATATCCGCGAGATCAAATGCGATCAACTGACCGGTAACGGTAGTACCAATATTGGCACCTAAAATAATTCCGGGTGCCTGGGAAAGCTTCATCAATCCGGAATTTACAAAGCTGACTACCATAACGGTAGTTGCATTGGATGACTGGATCAGTGCGGTGAAAAAGGTTCCAACCAGAACTCCGATCACTCTGTTTTTTGTAAAGACCTCGAGAATACGCCGCATTTTTGAACCGGCTACTTTTTGCAGACCTTCGCTCATCAGCTTCATTCCATACAGGAAAAAGCCAAGACCGCCTACCAAAGACATAACTACATTCATACTCTTTTTCTTCCTCAGTATTATTTTCTTGAACTTATTCTTTACTGCAGTTCTGCAGTGTTGTGTCATTGTGCCTGTTTTTCTGAAAGCTTACACAAATTTAACGATTCGATTACATTCATTTAACAATGCACTATTTTTATCATATAAGAATCTTTGGCGTTTGTCCAGTGAAAGTTAATTTTTTTCTTGGATTCCTTGCAATTCGTTTCGGAATATTGTAATATCACTGTATAAAATATACGAAACGAAAAGGAGAAAAGTATGGAAAAGTTTTTCAAATTAAAGGAAAACAACACCACAGTCAGAACTGAGATCATTGCCGGTATTACGACTTTTATGACCATGGCATACATTCTGGCTGTAAACCCCAACATCCTGTCCGTGACGGGGATGGATCACGGTGCTGTATTTACAGCAACTGCTCTGGCTTCCATGATCGGTACGATCATTATGGCACTGTTCGCAAATTATCCGTTTGCGCTGGCACCAGGCATGGGACTGAACGCATATTTTGCCTACACGGTTGTACTTGGAATGGGTTACAGCTGGCAGGCAGCTCTGACTGCTGTATTTGCGGAAGGTCTGATTTTTATTGTTCTTTCCCTGACAAATGTACGTGAGGCAATTTTCAATGCAATCCCTATTAGTCTGAAATCAGCTGTCAGCGTAGGTATTGGTCTGTTTATCGCCTTTATTGGTCTGCAGAATGCCAAAATCGTGCTGCCGAACAGTTCCACTGTTGCCAGCCTTTATTCTCTGTCTTCCTACAACAGCAATCTGAAGACAGCTGCTGCACTGAACGGTACAGAGTATGTGGCCGGTACCTTTCAGGATGTGGGTATTACGGTGATTCTTGCTGTTATTGGTATTATTATTACCGCTGTACTGGTGGTTCGCAATGTGAAAGGAAATATTCTCTGGGGTATTCTGATTACCTGGATTCTGGGTATGCTCTGCCAGCTTTTCGGTCTTTATGTTCCGAATCCGGCCAACGGTTTTTACAGCCTGTTCCCGGATTTTTCCAACGGTCTTTCCATTCCGAGTCTTTCACCGATTTTCTGCAAACTTGATTTCTCTATTCTGAAATCTGCTGAATTCTTTGTTATCATGTTTGCATTCCTTTTTGTCGATATGTTCGATACAATCGGAACTCTGATCGGTGTTTCATCAAAAGCCAATATGCTGGATAAAGACGGCAAGCTGCCGAACATTAAAGGTGCGTTGATGGCAGATGCTGTGGCTACTTCTGCAGGTGCTCTGCTTGGTACTTCCACCACAACTACCTTTGTTGAAAGTGCATCCGGTGTTGCTGAGGGCGGACGTACCGGTCTTACTGCGATTACAACCGCAGTTTTATTCGGACTTGCATTGTTCCTCTCTCCGATTTTCCTTGCGATTCCTTCTTTCGCAACCGCACCGGCATTGGTTGTAGTAGGTTTCTATATGCTGACCAACGTAATCAATATTGATTTCAACGATCTCGCAGAAGCAATCCCCTGCTACATCTGCATTGGTGCAATGCCTTTCTTCTACAGCATTTCCGAAGGTATTGCAATGGGTGTAATTTCCTATGTGGCAATTCATCTGATCAGCGGAAAATGCAAGAATAAGAAAATCAGTCCTCTGATGTACGTACTCGCTGTATTGTTTATTCTGAAATATCTTTTCCTGTAAAACAAGAACAGTATTTTATAAAGAAACCCTGGCATATGGAAAATAAATCCAATGTCAGGGTTTCTTTTGTACCTATTTTCTTATCTTCTTGCCAATTCTCTTGTGATGTCTTCCCAGGTGACACCTTTTTCCACCATCAGAACCATGGCGTGGTATAAGAAGTCTGAAATTTCGTATTTGATTTCATCCGGATCCGGATTTTTTGCGGCTATGACAATTTCTGTGCATTCTTCTCCGACTTTTTTCAGAATTTTGTCAATTCCCTTGTCAAACAGATAATTTGTATAGGAACCTTCCTTGGGATGAACTTTTCTGTCACTGATGACATCATAGACATTCTGGAACACCCGCAATGGATTTGTATCGTTGTACTCCTTTTTTACAAGTTCCTGGAAAAAGCAGGAGCGGTTTCCGGTATGGCAGGCTGCTCCAATCTGAGATACCTTTGCAAGAATCGTATCGTTGTCACAATCCAGAGAGAGGGACTTTACATACTGGAAATGTCCGGAAGTCATTCCTTTTGTCCAGAGTTCCTTACGGCTGCGGCTCCAATAGGTCATCTTTCCGGTCCGAAGAGTCGTATCGAAAGCCTCTTCATTCATATATGCAAGCATTAATACTTCATCTGTCTGATAATCCTGTACAATGACCGGAATCATGCCGTCACTGTTCAATTTGAATTCAGACCAGGAAACAGTGCTCTCAAATGTATTTACCAGAATACCTGCCTGCCTGCAGCGAAATTTAAGTTCCATCAGATCCTGGCCCGGTTTGCTTACAACGGAACCTGTTACAGCAGATACGGAATCAGACAACAGCAGTTTACAGGGATCTTCCTGATTTGTCAGCACAAGGATCGGAAGTTTGGAAAGCTGATTCAGCTGATCATGAATTCCTTCGTCACAGAAAAGCATCCCGGCATAGGTTTCAATTTTCTCCTGATAGCGCTCATATGCTTCCACGGTAGGAAGATAAACAACCATTTTTTCTTTTCCGAACTTTTTTGAAACTTCTTCAAGAAGTTCACAGTTCACTTCTTTCCCGAAATTCAGAATCGCCCGGTGACAGCCTGCGTAGATCAGTTTTTTTACATCTTCCATGCGTTTGACGTTTCCGCCTGCGATTACCGGTACCTCTGCGGCATCACAGATTCTTTTTATCTGGGAAATAGCAGCATCATGCTCCACGTCATTTCTGGAGAATTCCAGAATCAACAGCTCATCCGCTCCCTGGTTGGAATAACTGCGCGCCAGATCTTCCGGTTTTTCTTCCGCTAAGGGAGCAGCACTGTGAAATCCCTGTACTGCCTTTTCATTCGCAAGATAGATATTTGGAATCAGTAATTTATTCATAATCTCCTCCGTATTTTTCTTATTTAGAGGCTTCCTTTTGTGGAAAGTACACCACTGATTCTGGGGTCGTAGGACACCGCCTCATCGAGCGCCTTGGCAAATGCTTTGAACATCGCTTCCACCATATGATGGTTGTTGCCGCCGTCCAGAACTTTCAGATGAAGATTCATGGAAGCTGCGTAGGAAACGGCATAGAAAAACTCCCGAACCATTTCTGTTTCCATATCGCCTACCATTTCACGTGTAAATTCCGCTGTAAATGACAGGTAAGGTCTTCCGCAGAGATCTACTGCAGAGAGAACCAATGTTTCGTCCATAGGAAGAATCATGCTGCCATAGCGGCGGATTCCCTTCTTCTCTCCCACAGCCTCTTTGATTGCAGTTCCAAGAACAATTCCGGTATCTTCTATGGTATGATGACCGTCAACCTCCAGATCTCCATCCACATGCACGGACAGGTCAAACAGCCCATGGCGGGCAAAACCATCTAACATGTGATCAAAAAATCCAATCCCCGTATGGATGTCACTCTGTCCGGTACCGTCAAGATTGATGCAGACATTGATTGCCGTTTCTTTTGTCACACGTTCAATTTTCGAAATTCGCTCCTTCATAAGGTTTCCTCCCGATCTTCGAAACGGACCGCAATGGAATTTGCGTGAGCAGTCAGTTTTTCCGACTTTGCAAAACTCTCAATATCGTCATGAATTTCAGCCAGCGCATCTTTGGAATAGTAAATCAGGCTGGATTTCTTGACAAAATCATCCACAGAGAGGGGAGAGAAGAATTTTGCCGTGCCGTTGGTGGGAAGGATGTGATTCGGACCGGCAAAATAATCACCAAGCGGTTCGCTGGAGTTTTCACCAATAAAAATAGCACCGGCATTATGTACTTTCATCATGTCTTCAAAGGGATTCCGGGTAACAATTTCAAGATGTTCCGGCGCAATTTCATCCACAGCAGCAATCGCTTCCTTCATGTTTTCCGCCACGAGAATATAACCGAAATTATCCAGTGATTTTGAGATAATCTCACTTCTGGAGAGGGTCTGAAGGAAACCGTCTACTTCCTCACTGACTTTTGCGGCAAGTGTTTCTGAGGTTGTGATTAAAATTGCGCTGGCCAGTTCATCGTGTTCCGCCTGACTGAGCAAATCTGCTGCCACAAAGCGCGGGTTAGCCGTCTCATCTGCAAGAACCAGAATTTCGCTGGGACCGGCAATGGAATCAATACTTACATTTCCGTAGACTGCCTTTTTCGCCAGGGCCACATAAATGTTGCCGGGTCCGACAATCTTATCAACTTTTGGAATACTTTCTGTTCCGTAAGCGAGAGCGGCAATTGCCTGCGCGCCTCCTGTCTTGAAGATCCGGTCTGCTCCGGCTTCTCTGGCTGCAGCGAGCACTACCGGATTCACTTCCCCGTCTGCATTACACGGAGTCACCATATAGATTTCCTTTACACCGGCTACTTTTGCGGGCAGGATATTCATAAGTACGGAAGAGGGATAGGCTGCCTTTCCGCCGGGTACATATACACCGACTCTTTTTAAGGGAGTAATCTTTTGTCCAAGGAGAACTCCTTTCTCGGAAGAAGTAAACCAGCTGTTCTGCTTTTGCTTTTCGTGAAAGTCACGGATATTTACCATCGCTTTGCGGATAACACGAATCAGTTCCGGATCGACCTTTTCATATGCCTGATCGATTTCCTCCTGTGTTACTTCCAGTGTTGCTGCATCAATCTTTGCATGGTCAAATTTCTCAGCGTATTCAAAGATGGCCTGATCTTTGTTTTTCTTCACATTTTCAATAATATCCTGCACAACTGCTTCGTAAGAACCGTACTGTGTCGGGCTTCTTTTCAGCATTGTTTCCAGAATATTCTCTGTTGTCTCTTTGGTCAGTTTTACGATTCTCATTTTATAGTCTCTCCTTTATGCTTTTGGCAGTGCCGACTTCAATTCCTGGATCAGACGTGTAATCCGTTCATTTTCCATTCGCATGCTCACCTGATTGACTACCATACGGGCAGAAAGCGGACAAACTTCTTCTAGCACCTGAAGTCCGTTTTCTCTTAAAGTACTTCCTGTTTCGACAATATCTACGATGACTTCGGAAAGTCCTACGATCGGGGCAAGTTCAATGGATCCGTTCAGCTTAATGATTTCAACGGTCTGATGCTTTCTGTTGTAAAAATAATCTTTGGCAATGTTCGGATATTTGGTTGCCACACGGATCTGTTGATTGTGCATCAGAAGTTCTTTTGCAGACTCAGGACCGCAGACACACATTCTGCATTTCCCGTATCCCAGATCCAGAACCTCATACAGCTTTCTTCCTTCTTCCAGAATGGTATCCTTTCCTACAATTCCGATATCCGCTGCGCCATATTCCACATAGGTCGGCACATCCGGTCCTTTTGCCAGAAAAAAGCGAAGCTTTA
>JAQYOA010000182.1 GCA_028727605.1 Lachnospiraceae bacterium | reverse complement strand
GCTGGTGGCATGGCGCAGAAAAGCAAGAGGCACCTGTTCCATGGGGATCCCGCTTCCATTGTCCGTGATACGAATAAACGAAATTCCTCCGTCACGGATCTCAACTGTAATTGCCGTCGCCCCCGCATCAATGGCATTTTCCACCAGTTCTTTGACAACAGATGCCGGGCGCTCGACAACTTCTCCTGCCGCAATTTTATCGATTGTATTCTGATCAAGTACCGCGATCGTTCCCATTTTCACACTCCCTGCGCCTTTCTATTTTTTCCAGCGGTTTTTTACTCTTCCCTGGAACCGATACAGCGTATTCATGGCATCCATCGGTGTCATATTGGAAATATCCAGCTCGGAAAGTTCTTTGATAATATCATCATCCTGTACCGTATCAAACAGGGACATTTGCTGAACATCCACTTCATCATAATGTACCGGTTTTGTTTTCGTTTTCTTTTGTGTACCGATTTCCTTTACCGCTGCCGTAATGTCCGCATCGCTTAATTCCTCCACAAGCTCTTCGGCTCTTCTGAGAACGGATTCCGGCACTCCCGCAAGGCGCGCCACCTGAATGCCATAGCTTTTATCCGCACCGCCGTTGATGATCTTCCGGAGGAAAACAATGTCATCCCCTTTTTCCTTTACAGCAATGCAGTAATTGTGAACACCGGGAAGCTTTCCTTCCAGTTCTGTCAATTCATGATAATGTGTCGCAAATAATGTTTTTGCCCCCAAACGCGTCGGCTTCGCTACATGTTCGATCACCGCCCAGTCAATGGATAAGCCGTCAAACGTACTGGTTCCTCGTCCGATTTCATCGAGAATCAGAAGGCTGTTGGAAGTAGCGTTTCTCAGTATATTCGCCACCTCCGTCATTTCCACCATAAACGTACTCTGGCCGCTCGCCAGGTCATCGGAAGCGCCTACCCGGGTAAAGATCCGGTCAACAATACCGATGTTTGCCTTCGCCGCAGGGACAAACGAACCGATCTGTGCCATCAGAACAATCAAAGCAGTCTGGCGCATATAGGTGGATTTTCCAGCCATATTCGGACCTGTGATAACCGCCACTTTATGCTCTCCGTTATCCAGATACGTATCATTTGCAATGAACATATCATTGGGAATCATCTTTTCCACGACCGGATGCCGTCCGTCTTTGATCTCAATTTTCCCTTTATTGTTCAGTTTGGGTCTGACATAATGGTTGTGATCTGCCACATAGGAAAGAGAAGCAAGCACATCCAGCTTCGCAACCGCCTTTGCTGTTTTCTGAATTCGGGTCACTTCACCAGCCACCGTATCCCGCACCTGACAAAACAGATCGTATTCCAGAGCAAATAGTTTATCCTCCGCACCCAGAATCGTATCTTCCAGTTCTTTCAGCCTGGGAGTGATGTAACGCTCCGCGTTTGTTAAAGTCTGTTTTCTGGTATAATAGTCCGGTACAAGGTCTTTAAAAGAGTTGGTAACCTCAAGGTAGTATCCAAATACCTTGTTGTATTTGACTTTCAGATTCCGAATTCCGGTCTTTTCTCTTTCGTCCGCCTCCAGCTCACTCAGCCACTGCTTTCCTTCCCGCTTGGCATTCCGGTAATTATCTACCATCTCATTGTAGCCGTCTTTTATGATACCGCCCTCCCTCATCAGATAGGGAGGATCATCGACGATCGAGGCATCAATCAGCGAAAAGAGATCCTCCAGCGGATCCAGATCCTCCTGAATTTCCATCAAAAGGCCATCCGGAAAAGAATTCAGAAGCTGTTTGATAAACGGCAGCATAGAGAGGGAAGACTTAAATGCAATCAGATCCCGGGGATTTGCGGACTGGTAGCTGATTCGGCTGACCAGCCGCTCCAGATCATATACCGGCTGCAGATATTCCCGAATCTCCTCCCGAATCATCGCCTGCTGATTCAGCTGTTCAATCGCATCGAGTCTTTGATTAATCTCATCCCGCTCGATCAAAGGCTGTTCCACATAGCTTCTCAGCAGTCTGGCTCCCATTGCTGTGCGCGTTTTATCCAGAACCCAAAGGAGAGAGCCTCTTTTTTGCTTCTCTCTCAAGGTCTCAACAAGTTCCAGATTTCTCCGGCTGGAGCTGTCGATCAGCATATATTTGTCCGTCACATACGGTGTGATGGTGTTCATATGTGTAAGATCTGACTTTTGCGTCTCGTGGAGATAAAGAAACAGTGCTCCTGCGGCAATTGTTCCGCAGTTATAATCTGCGATTCCCAACCCTTCCATAGTCGCTGCATGAAACTGTTCCCGCAATGTTCTCTGACAGAGTTCGTCATCAAAGTACCAGTCATCCAGAGCATTTACACAGATATGAAGCCGGTTTCTCAAATCCTCCGTATCGACTCCGCACAGGAGAAAGGCCTGGTTGCAGATAATCTCCGCCGGCATAAATTTTGCAATTTCATCGGTCAGTCGTCGATTTTTTTCCATCTCCGTTACCAGACACTGTCCGGTGGAAATATCTGCAATCGAGATTCCAAAACACCCCTCTGTGCACACAATCGACATAATATAATTATTTTTTGTCTCATCCAGTCCCTGCGGAATCAAGGTGGTGCCGGGCGTCACAACCCGGATCACCTCTCTTTTTACAATTCCCTTGGCCAGCTTCGGATCTTCCATCTGTTCACAAATCGCTACTTTATATCCTTTTTCCACCAGCCGATTTATATAGGTTTCCGCAGCGTGATACGGGATTCCGCACATGGGAGCACGTTCTTCCAGTCCGCAGTCTTTCCCCGTCAGGGTAAGCTCCAGCTCCCTGGATACCGTTTTTGCATCTTCAAAAAACATCTCATAAAAGTCACCGAGACGATAAAACAGGATACAGTCTTTATATTCTTCCTTTGTAGCAACATAGTGCTGCATCATTGGTGATAATGCCACTTTATTCTTCCTCCGGCGCAACAGGCGTTCCCATATAGTAAAAGCCCTTGCATTCTGTTAAATATACTTTTTTCAATGTCCCGATCAGAGAAGCGTCTCCCGGGAAATGCACCAGCGTATTATTGCTCATACGACCGGTTACAAGGGAAGCATCCTGTTCATTCACGTTTTCCACAAGCACTTCCCGGATTGTATGAAGGTCCCGGCTGCAGACTTCTTTTGCAATGTTCTGCACTTCCGCAAGCAGACGGTCAAACCTGTCCTTCACCACATCCGGCGAAACCTGGTTTTCCATAACCGCTGCAGGGGTACCTGTTCTTCTTGAATACTGAAACGTAAAGGCACTGTCAAAGCGAACACGGCGCACAACGTCCAACGTTTCCTGAAAATCCTCCTCTGTCTCCCCCGGAAATCCCACAATGATATCCGTCGTAAGGGAAATATCCGGTATTTCCTTCCGTATCCGCTCCACCAGTTCCAGGTATTGCTCTTTTGTATAACGGCGGTTCATCTGCTTCAGAATTCGGCTGCTCCCGGACTGCAGCGGCAGATGCAGATGACGGCATACCTTTTTGCTTTTCGCCATCACTTCGATTAACTCATCGGAGAGATCTTTCGGATGAGAGGTCATAAAACGAATTCGTTCCAATCCTTCAATCTTCTCTACTTCCGTAAGAAGTTCCGCAAAGGAAATCGGATGTTCCAGATTTTTTCCGTAGGAATTTACATTTTGTCCGAGAAGCATCACTTCCACAACGCCATCCGACACAAGGCGTCGGATTTCCTGAAGAATTTCCTCCGGATCACGGCTTCTCTCACGACCGCGTACATAAGGTACGATGCAGTAGCTGCAGAAATTATTGCATCCAAACATAATATTAACACCAGATTTAAAAGAATACTTCCGGTCAACCGGAAGGTTCTCCACGATTTTGTCTGTATCTTTCCAGATATCAATAATCATGGAATCCTCGGTAAGGGCTCTCGCCACATATTCGGCGAAACGATAGAGATTGTGTGTGCCGAAAATCAGATTGATAAAACGATAACTCTTTTTTAATTTTTCAACCACCTGCGGTTCCTGCATCATGCAGCCGCAGAGTGCAATGATCATATGCGGATTCTGTCCTTTATATTTTCCCAGTTGTCCAAGCCGTCCGTATACTTTCAGATTGGCGTTCTCACGGACAGTGCAGGTATTGTAAATTACAAAATCTGCTTTTTCGCTGTCTGTTTTTTCGTAACCGATTGCTTCGAGAATTCCTTCCAGCTTTTCAGAATCTCTTGCATTCATCTGGCACCCGAATGTTTGTGTACACGCAAACAGTGGCCTTCCAAGTTCTTTTGACTTCTCGCGCACAAGCTTTCGTGCAAGCGCCATGTAGTAATACTGCCGTTCCGGCTCTTTTTCCGGAGCGGGACAATTAAGATCAATCTGGTCCAGATCTATATTCTGATATATCATAATCCTTATCCTTTCTGAAATTATACAACCGTTTCTCTGGAAAGCTGCTTTTTGATTTTACATGATTCCATCAAAAAGAGCAAGCTAAAAAAGAGCCCTGGAAGCTCCCGCGGCTCTTTTTCATCCTGCTGTTTTTTCTATGGTCTGGTCTGACCGCTGCCATAGATAATAAACTTTGTTGTTGTAAGGGCCAAAAGACCCATCGGGCCTCTCGCATGCAGCTTCTGAGTACTGATTCCGATTTCTGCTCCATAGCCAAATTCATAACCGTCTGTAAAACGGGTAGAAGCATTGACATAAACTGCCGCCGCATCGATCTCATCAAGGAATCTCTGCGCATGCGTATAGTCATTGGTTATAATTGCTTCCGAATGGCCGGTATTGTAGCGATTGATATGCTCAATTGCTTCATCGATCGATGCAACCGTCTTAATTGAAACAATGTAATCCAGATACTCTTTTCCCCAATCCTGCTCACAGGCATCCACAGCGCCCGGCATATACGCTTTGGCCTCCGGATCCGCACGCATTTCCACATTCTTTTCACAAAGGCGTTCTGACAGCATCGGGAGCAGCTTTTCTATGACGTTTCTGTGAACAACGATGGATTCGCAGGCATTGCACACACCCACACGCTGCGTTTTCGCATTCAGAATGATATCGACTGCCATGGTAAGATCTGCCGTCTCATCCACGTAGATATGGCAATTGCCCGTTCCGGTTTCGATGACAGGAATTGTACTGTTTTCTACCACACTTCGGATCAGGCCTGCCCCGCCTCTGGGAATCAGAACATCTACATAACGGTTCAGTTTCATAAACTGCTCTGTTGTCTCTCTTCTGGTATCCATAATCAACTGGACTGCATCTTCCGGTGCATCCATCTCTTTTAAAGTCGTCCGGATCGTATCAACAATCGCCTGATTCGAGGCAATCGCATCACTGCCGCCTTTTAAGATCACCGCATTGCCTGTCTTGAAACAAAGGGCAAACGCATCTGCCGTTACATTTGGACGTGCCTCATAAATAATGCCGACAACACCAAGAGGAACTCTCTTTTTTCCGATCAGAAGTCCATTCGGACGTTTTTTCATCTCCAGAACTTCCCCGATCGGATCTTCCAGTTCGGAAATCTGACAAAGACCTTCTGCCATTGCCAAAATACGTTCCTTGGTCAGCAAAAGCCGGTCAAGAAGTCCCTGATTCATCCCTTTTTCTCTGCCGTTCTCCATATCAATGGCATTGGCAGACAGGATCTTGTCACTGTTCGCAATCAGATTCTCTGCCGCTTTTTTCAAAACTTCGTTCTTTTTCTTCGTTTCCATAATGCGAAGCTTCGTTTCCGCCGCTTTCGCTCTGCTTCCGATCTCCTCAAGTGTCATGAGGGCACCTCCTTTATGTAGCTGTTCAAATTCTGTAAGTATCAACGGATCAGCCGGTCCTCGGTGATGAGTATATCCGGTCGGATATCGGTTTCTTCAAAAGGTACCGCATCAAAAAGCTGAAATTCAAATGCGATCGCTGCCGTAAAAAAGCCCGGATGAGCACAGAGATAACGGTCATAGAAGCCTTTTCCATATCCGATTCTGTGTTTCTGTGCGTCGAAAGCAACTCCCGGAACAAGCAGAAATCCTGTTTGAGCGCAGCATTCTTTGCATCCTTCCGGTTCCGGTATCCCGAAATACCCGCTTTCCAGTTTTGTGAAATCACTGATTTCATAGAATACCATGTGATCTCCCTCCACCTTCGGAACCGCCACTTTTTTCCCCAGGGAAAGCGCATATTCAATCATTTTTCCGGTCATAACTTCTTTTTTGAAATCCATATAGGCAAAGAAATATTCTGCCTGAGAAAATTCCGGAAGCCCAATCAGTTTCCGGAAAATCAGGTCGCTTTTATTTTCAATTTCTTCCTGAGGGGCCATTTTTCGCCGGCCGAAAACCTCTTTTCTAATGCTTTGTTTTGTTTCCATATTTTTCTCCCAGGTTCGTAACAGAACCATCCTTTTCCTGTATATCAATCTGATCCAGCTGAGAACGAAGGTTCATTCGCACCGCTTCGATGTATTCCCGCCTGAGCTTCTGCTGTTCTTCTTTCTCCGCCGGGGTCAGGCCTGTTGTCTTCGCCTTTCTCGCCAGTTCATTGATTCTGTCTATGTTCATTCGTATTCTCCTTTATTGCACGGATACACATTTGTTTCGGAAAGGAAAAAATGTGCCACAAGTTTTTCTCATTCTACACCAGAATTTCTCTTTTGTCCATAGCTCTGAAAAAAAAGCAGTTTTCCCAAATCAGCTGGAATAGTTTTCCAGAAAGCTGTACAATTCCGCTGCGTTTTCTATACACTTTCCTGCCGTAATCTCATTCTGAATATTCTCCGGCAGATTCCCAACAGGAATATCCGTGTATTCATAGACTGTACACCCGTCTTCCAAAAGCACGAGAACCTTCCCGTTTTCTTCTCCGAGAACAAACTGTACTTTTCCATCTGCATCCGTCTCTACCGCTGTGCCTGTGTTGTCATCTGCTTTTTCTTTGCCAAGATGATAACTGCAGAGAAAACCAGCGCTGATCAACAAAACAATAAAAAGATAGCCGATGCTGCAAACCGATTTTCGCATAGGAAAATCTCCTTTCATGCTTTTTATTTGCAGTATCGGCATTTTCTTTCAAATTTATTCATGAAACCGAAGCAAAACCGGTTTTTTCTGTCATTCCGTAATCTGTGTGGAATCTGAATACGTATCCAGAATAATCAGAATCCAGGTTTTTCCCGGATTGAGCACGATCGGATTTCCTTCTTTGTCCAGATAGGATGTCGGTCCAAAGTCCTCTTCCCTGCTCCAGGTGATATCGACTGCCTTTCCGTTTGTAACATAGACTCCTGTTCCCCCGCTGCAGACGTCGATGTTCAGGTACTCGTCACTGTCCGGATACTTTTCCCAGGAACAATACTGCAGAATCAGATTTTTCGCGGAGAGCTGCTCTCCGTTCATTTCATCGATCTGCGGCTCCCCAAACTGATACCGAAGATAAGTTCCGGTTGCTTCGTCATAGGCAAACCAGGGGTTATTGTGAAAATAACCGCCGGGTATTACTTTTTTTGCCGGATATCCCTCTTCCAACGTCTGCGCCTCTTCCGGGGACGCGAATACAAAAGCTCCCTGATAGTCCTCCGGATAATTTCTGCGGTAATTGCAAAGAGAAATACCACGCTCAACTCCATCTGCACTTAAGTAAGCATTATGGGGCGCTTTCCGGTCAGAGGTACGATAGTAGACTT
>JAQYOA010000181.1 GCA_028727605.1 Lachnospiraceae bacterium | reverse complement strand
ATCCAGTCCAAGATTATCCAGCCACTCTTTGTTGATAAACATCACATCTCCGCATACTTCCGGACGAAGCGGCAGCTTCTTCGGAAGGCTGTAGATTTTTCCGTCACGGCTTGTGCAGACTGCTTTCAGTTCCGGTGATTCCTCAAAAGCAGCAGTCAGATTCGGCATGTTTGCCTCAATCTTATCTGTCAGATCGATAAAATAGGACTGGTTCTGTGATACATCCGATGCGTTCAATGCAAGAGAACCAAAGAAAGCATCCGGAAGATCACCGGAAGCAAGCAGCAGAGACTTCTGCTCGGACCAGTCACCTGCATAATAAACCTGCCACTCGATGTTGATGTTGTGTTTGTCTTCCAGTTCTTTCATGAAACCTTCCTTCAAAAAGTCGGTCGGCCACGCATCTGTCCAGCGAACAGTTGCGATTTTGAACGTCTGGCGCTCTTCGGTGCCTGCAGTATCCTCACCGCTGCCGGACTCAGATGTTGCGTCAGATGCAGCGGATGCCGCTGATGTGGCTTTTCCCGTATCACTGCTTCCGCCGCTCTGGCTTCCCTGTCCGACACATCCGGACAAAAGTCCCGCTGCCATCGCTGCTGTGAGTACCAGACTCAGGCTCATTTTTGTTTTCTTTCGCATAATCATCTCTCCTTTATATTAATTTTTTTATGCTCATAAGGAACATATCTCTCATTTTGCCCGTCATCCCTTCAGGGATCCAAGCATAACACCCTGGTTGAAATACTTCTGAACCAGAGGATACATACACATAATCGGCGCGGAAGATACAACGATTACCGCATACTTGATCAAGTCCGCCATCTGTTTTGCTTCCACCGCCGCAGCGCCGGTCGTCATGGCACTGATCGTCTGATTTCCGATCAGGATACTTCGAAGAACAATCTGCAGCGGCTGCAGTTCCGGACTTCGAAGATAAATCAATGCATTGAAATAGGAATTCCACTGTCCTACTGCCGCCCACAGAGCAATAACTGCGATCACCGCTTTGGACAGAGGAAGCACCACCCGGAAGAAAAATCCGATATAACCGCAGCCATCCAACTGCGCGGCCTCCCACAGATCATCGGGGATACTGGTATTAAAGAACGTCCGCCCTACAATAATGTAATAGGTAACAACAGAAAACGGAATTACCATTACAAAGAAGTTATCCAGCAGATTGAACTGCTTTACAACCATATAAGTCGGAATTAAACCGCCGGTAAAAAACATCGGAATCAGGTAAAAAGCGGTAAAGAATTTTTTCCCGTAAAGGCCCTTTCTGGAGAGCGCATAGGAAGCCGGGATATTCACGATCAGAGTAACCGCCATTCCCACAATAACATAAAGAATCGTATTCCGATAACCGATCCACAGCTTTGAATAGCTGGCCAATTCCTTGTATGCCTTAAAATTGACACCTTTTGGTATAAACATAATCTCGCCGTTTGATACCAGTGCAGGATCACTGAACGATGCAATTACAATAAAGTACATCGGATACAGCGCAATCAGTGCCAGAATCACTGCGATCGTATACAGGACAATATCAAAGATCCAGTCTTCTCTGGATTTTTTCACTTTCGTTCCTGTTTTCACTGCTTTATTTCTGCTCATATTTCATCCTCTCCCTTCACATATCATGTTAAATCAGTGAAGTATCGCCCAGTTTTTTGGAGATCGCGTTTACGGTCAGCAACAGGATCAGATTGATCAGGTTGTTGAATAAGCCAATCGCCGAAGAAAGACTGTACTGATTGCTTACAAGACCTACCTTGTATACGTAAGTGGAGATAATCTCACTGGTAGAACTGTTCAGTGTATTCTGCAGCAGATAAATTTTCTCAAAACCGACGCTCATAACGCTTCCCATACGAAGGATAAACATAATTGTCGCTGTCGGCATAAGTGCCGGTATGTCGATGTGCAGCATCTTATGCCATTTGCTTGCACCATCCATGGTAGCTGCCTCATAAAGTGTCGGATCCACAGCAGACAGAGTGGCTATGTACAGAATACTGTCCCATCCCACATGCTGCCATGCTTCCGTCCACACGTAAATGTGCGGGAAAGCTGATGCACTTCCCATCAGGTTTGGAAGTTTGAATCCCAGAAGGCCGACCAGCTTCGCAATGATACCGCTGCTCGGAGACAGGAACAGGATAATCATACCACACATAACAACCGTTGAAATAAAGTGCGGCAGATAGGTAGAAACCTGGAAAAACTTTTTGAACTTCAGTGCTTTCATCTGGTTGCACATCAGTGCCATCGCAATCGGAAGCGGAAATGTGACCAGAATCGTATACAAACTGATCACCAGCGTATTGCGGATTGTCAATGTGAACTGATAAGAATTAAAAAACTGTTTAAAATACTTGAGACCTGCCCACGGGCTTCCCATAATGCCCTGTGCCGGTGTGAAATCCTTAAATGCGATCAGGACTCCATACATCGGATAATAGGTAAACAGCAGGAAAATAACAATGGACGGAAGCATCAGAAGATACAGGGACTTACTTCTTTTTACTCCTTCGACGAATCCTACAGACCCTTTCTTTTTTTGTTTGTTATGATTGCTCACAGATCATCCCCTCTTTCTTATAAATTTCAATCACGTTCGGTCCGTTAAGCATATTATACAAAGATTTTTCTGTTTCCTCTATCACTTTTCAGCAATCTGTATACAAAAAAAGAGACGTTTTTTTGACATCTCTTTTTTGTAAATCTCTCATTTTTGTTATTGACAACAGAAAATTGTTAATTCGATCCACGCATTTTGCTCCGATATTCATTGGGTGTGTATCCTGTCATATCGCGGAATGTCTTACTGAAATAGGAAAAATTATTATATCCCACTTCCAGGGCAATCTTACTGATGGGAAGACCGGAATTCCGAAGATATTCCTTTGCCCGTTCCATTCTCCGTGCAGCGATATAATTCGGAATGGACATTCCCGTCTCTTTGACAAAGAGCTTTGAAATATAATCTTCGGACAGATATACCTTTTTCGCCAGCACTGACCGTGACAGATCTTCTCCCAGATGCTGCTCAATATATCCCTCCAGCTGCTCAATCACATTTTCCCTGCGGCTGTCCGTTTGTTTATTCCCTTCCAGTTTTTCAAAAAGATAACGGATCAGCTCCTTGCTGCCCCAGACAGAAGTATGGGCGTCTTTTTCATATGCATCAAATTCGCCGGAATCAAAAAAATCTCCAAAGCTCAGCCCCTGATCATTGAGATACCGAAAAAGCATCTGGATCAGTTCATAAATAAAATGTCCGAGGAAATCGGTCCGCAGCCCGCCGTCTGCTTTACAATCGTCAATGAATTGGAGAATGCTCTCCTTTACCGGAATCACGCTCTCTGACTGCTCCATCTCCCGGATCCACGCATCCCAGGGTGCTTTGCGGTAAGCTTTCTCAATCAGAGACCAGTCTTTATCCAGAAGAATCTCTTCCTCATCCGGAACTGCATATTTTTCCATGGAGGCCATGCGTTCCACACTCCCCTTGATACGGAAAAACGGTTCTGTCTCACCCACATAAATGCAGCAGCGTCTCTTCAGCGCACCGTACAGACATGTTTTCAGATCGGCCGCTGATCGAAGCGGTGAAGCATCGTCCGTTTCCCGAAGCACCAGCATCCATTCCAGATCACTTTGATGTACCAACGCTTCCACCTGTTCCGGCTGTTCCAAAAAGAACTCGGATACAATATTGCGAATCACGAAATCATAAAGTGCAATCTCTTTCTTGTAGTTCTCTTTCGCCGGGATCTCCAGCATGCGAATCAAAATCAGACAGATCGGATCCTCTTTCCGGTAGAGTTTGTTTGAAACCGACCGTGAAATCATCTGCTCCATCCCGACATCCTGCACCAGCAGATTTTCCCAGAACTTCTCCTTTTTTCTGTCACCCAAAGCTTCCGGAATCTGCTTTCTCTCTCTGATCGTCTTTACCACCTTCCCGATCGCCGCCTCCAGCTCCGCATTGGAAATCGGCTTTAACAGATAATCTCTGGATGATAATTTCAAAGCCATCTGCGCATATGCAAAATTCGCATAACTGCTGAGAAATATACATTCCACGTCCAGCTTCCGGTTGCGGATCCACTCTAACAGTTCCAGACCGTTTCCCTGCGGCATATCAATGTCGCAGAGCAGAATATCTACCGGATACTCGCCAAGGATGCTCTGTGCCTGACGGATATTGTTCGCTGTAAAAACCATCGTAATCCCCAGTTTTTCCCAGTTCACCGTTTCTTCCAGCTTTTTTACCAGCAGCTTGTCATCATCGACAATCAAAATACGAATTCCCAAAACATATCACCTCATTTCTCCTTCACACTTTCCTTCCTTTGTGTTCATTGTAACAAATCTTTCTTCTCTCCACAACGCTCTGTTGCAAACAAAAATGAACTATGTTAGAATGAGTTTCGCGTTAAACCTACAGACCGGGATTTCAATCTTCCCGGCCTTTCCATTACTATTTTTACAAAAGGGGGATCTATCACATGGTTTCATTTTTACTTCCGGTCATCTATCTGGCCTTTATCAGCCTTGGTCTGCCGGATTCACTTCTCGGAGCCGCCTGGCCCGTCATGTATCCGGAACTTGGCACCTCTGTCTCTTATGCCGGTATCCTTTCTATGATTATTGCCGCCGGTACGATTGTTTCAAGCCTGCAGAGTGATCGTCTGAACACCCGATTCGGCACCGGAAAAATCACTGCCTTCAGTGTGCTCACCACTGCCGTAGCTTTGTTCGGCTTTTCTATCAGCCACTCTTTTCCTGCTTTATGTCTCTTTGCCATTCCCTACGGCCTGGGCGCCGGAAGTGTAGATGCCGCTCTCAATAACTATGTGGCACTTCATTACAAAGCCCGTCACATGAGCTGGCTTCACTGTATGTGGGGTGTCGGCTGCAGTATCGGCCCCATCGTCATGAGTTTCGCCATAACAAATAGTTCCTGGAATATGGGATATCGGATGATCTCCATTTTTCAGATTATACTTACGATTCTTCTGTTTCTTTCCCTTCCTCTCTGGCAGAAAAACCGGGAAAGCAGCGAAAATGGCAGTGAAGTTCCAAAAAACCGCGGCTTTTTCCAGCTGATTCGGATCTCCGGCGTAAAGGAAGTCCTGACCTGTTTCTTCTGCTACTGTGCTCTGGAAACCACCGCAGGCATGTGGGCAGCCAGCTACTGTACTCTCTATCGCGGAATCGACGCCAACCGCGCTGCCAGCTGGGCAAGCATGTTTTATATCGGAATCACCATCGGCCGTTTCTTCTGCGGATTTATTACCATGAAACTCAGTGATCAGAATATGATCCGCCTGGGACAGATTGTGATGGGCGTCGGCATTCTCCTGATCCTGCTTCCTCTCCCGGATACTCTGCTTTTTGCCGGACTGATTCTGGTCGGCCTCGGATGTGCTCCCATCTATCCCTCCATTATCCACGAGACACCGGCTAATTTCGGAGCCGACTTAAGTCAGGGAATCATCGGAATGCAGATGGCATTTGCCTATGTCGGCAGCTGTCTCATGCCGCCGCTGTTTGGTGTTCTCGGACAGTCTGTCACTTTCGGTCTGTATCCGGTTTTCATGGCACTCATTCTTCTGCTGATGGTTGTGATGTCCGAACGTATGCATAAAGCAACAGCCGAACATCGAAAAGCATATCAGGCTGCATAAAAAAATGCTTTCCGCCTTCAAAAATCCTGTCAGGATCCTTTGAATGACGGAAAGCATTTTTTAGGTTTACATTTCAGGCAATAAAAAAAGCGCGAGACGGGATTCGAACCCGCGACCCCAACCTTGGCAAGGTTGTACTCCACCCCTGAGCCACTCGCGCATTTCATTTGTAAATTGCACTCACAACTTACAAATGAT
>JAQYOA010000180.1 GCA_028727605.1 Lachnospiraceae bacterium | reverse complement strand
TATCACTACCCACGGGATTTTAAGTCCCGGGCGTCTGCCAGTTCCGCCACTGCGGCATATGGACGGAGATGGATTCGAACCATCGAAGCAATTTGCAGCAGATTTACAGTCTGTCCCCTTTGGCCACTCGGGAATCCGTCCTTATTACCTATGAAATCAGAATTACTTCCGACAAGGATAGATTATAATGCATGTCATTCAAAAAAGCAAGAGCTTTTTCGATTTTTTTGAAAAAATCGTTGTTTTTTCTCTGCTTTGCAATCCGAACATTCAAAAACAAAACATGTCTGTCCGGTTTTGGGATTGCAACAAGTGTACCGACAGGATATAATGAGGGACAGAAAAAGATACATGGGAGATAAAGTAAAATGGAAACAGTATGTAATTATTTAAAAAGAGCAGGAGTTGGAAGAATCCTGGTGATGATTGCCGGAAATATTTTTCTTGGCATGGGAGTGGGCATTTTCAAATTGTCCGGGCTCGGAAACGATCCTTTCAGCGGGATGGTAATGGCGTTGTCGGACCTGGCAGGAATAAAATATGCCAATTTTCTGATTCTGGTTAATATTGTTTTATTCCTGATCGAATTATGGGCAGGAAAGAAATATATTGGTGTGGGAACTTTTGTCAATGCTTTGCTTCTGGGATATATTGCCACCTTCTTCTATGAATTGTTCGGTGGAATATTCGGACATCCCAATCAGATGTTTCTGCGTGTGATCACTGTCTGTGCCGGTGTGATTGTCTGCAGCTTTGGCGTTTCTATGTACCAGTCCTCGGATGTTGGTGTTGCTCCTTATGACAGCTTGTCGTTGATTATGGCGGAGCGTTGGCCGAAGATCAGTTACTTCTGGCACAGAATGTCCAATGATGCAGTTTGTGCTCTGATTTGCTATTTTGCGGGAGGTATCGTTGGACTTGGAACTCTGATTTGCGCTTTTGGCCTTGGACCATTTATTCATTTCTTTAATCATCATTTTACATTTCGGCTTCTGAAATGGATTGATCGGAAAAGAAACGGACAAAAAGGAGAAAACAATGAGCCGTGATCTGACGAAAGGGCCGGTCATGAAGTCGATGCTTCTTTTTACGTGGCCTATGCTTGCGGGTAATCTGCTGCAGCAGTGTTACAATATGGCAGATACTTTGATTGTGGGAAAAGCCCTTGGAACAGATGCACTCTCGGCAGTCGGTTCAGCATTTACACTGATGACATTCCTGACTTCCATTCTCATCGGACTTTGTATGGGGGCCGGTTCCGTCTGCGCAATCAGCTTTGGAAAAAAGGATTGGCAGGGAATGCAGACAAAGATGAGGGCAGCAGCTGTATTGATTGGCGTCACAGCCATTTGTCTGGAAACGGTTTCTTTTTGGGCACTTACACCGATTCTGCATTTGATGCAGATACCGGCTGAGATTTTTGAACTGACCAAATCTTATGTTTTTGTCATCCTGTTTGGCATATTTTTTCTGTTTCTCTACAATTATTGTGCTTATATGCTGAGAGCGGCGGGAAATTCCTATGTGCCGCTTTTGTTTCTTGGGATCGGAACGATCAGTAATATCTTCATGGATCTCCTGTTTGTTATGGTTCTTGGCTGGGGTGTGGAAGGTGCTGCTGCTGCGACCGTTGCAGCACAGGGAATCTCAGGGGCAGGAATTCTGATTTACGCTCTGATAACAGAGCCGATGTTTCGCAAAATGGCCGCCTGTCCGAGTCCGGACGGCAGGATTTTACGTGAGATAGCAGAGAATTCCTTTGGCGCTTGTCTGCAGCAGTCGATTATGAATTTTGGAATTCTGATGATTCAGGGACTTGTGAATAGTTTCGGAACGATTGTGATGGCTGCTTTCGCGGTTGGTGTGAAAATTGACGCATTTGCCTACATGCCGGTACAGGAGTTCGGAAATGCATTTTCTGTGTTCATTGCCCAGAATCATGGAGCCGGAGAGAAAGAGAGAATCCGATCGGGTGTCCGTGGGGCCGTAAAGATTTCTGTGATCTTTTCCCTGGCAGTTTCCTGCCTGGTTGTTTGGCTGGCCCCCAGTCTGCTTCGTCTGTTTTTGCAGGCAGGGGAAGAGCAGGTTGTTGCTGTGGGAGCAAAATATCTGCGAATTGAGGGAGCTTTTTACTTTGGAATTGGTCTTCTTTTTTTACTGTATGGCTACTTCCGTGCCATTGCCCGGCCTATGATGTCGGTGCTGTTAACGGTAATCTCACTTGGTACGCGGGTGGTGCTTTCCTATCTGTTGGCACCGATTCTGGGAGTAACCGTCATCTGGTGTGCAATTCCTGCGGGCTGGATCCTGGCTGATCTGGTAGGATATCTTGTTTATAAAAGACAAAAAGAAAATTCCGGGGAGGATAAAAAATGAGACTGCTGCTCGCAGAGGACGAGAGAGAGATGGCGAATGCCATTTTGGTAGTGCTGGAACACAATCATTATGCAGTTGATGTGGTTGAAAATGGAAGAGATGCCTATGACTGGGCAAAAAACGGGAATTACGATGGGATTCTGCTGGACATTATGATGCCGGAGATGAGCGGGCTGGAGGTGTTGTCGGCTCTTAGGCAGGAAAATTTTGATGTCCCTGTTTTGCTGCTGACAGCCCGAAGTGAAGTTGACGACAGAGTAGCGGGACTTGATCTGGGTGCGGATGATTATCTGACCAAGCCTTTTGCAATGAAGGAACTGCTGGCGCGGATTCGTGCCATGACGAGAAGGAAGGGAAATTATTCTTCCAACCTGCTGCAGTTCGGAGGACTTACGCTGAACAGAGAGACGTTTGATCTGGGCTATCAGGGCGAAAAGGTCCATCTTGGGAGCAAAGAGTATCAGGTTATGGAACTTTTAATGCAAAACAAGGGAATTTTGATTCCGGCGGAACAATTTATGGAAAAAATCTGGGGTTATAATACCGAGGTGGAAAACAGTGTGGTATGGGTTTATATTTCCTATCTGCGAAAAAAAATTCAGAATCTGGGAGCACCGGTGGTGATCCGGGCAGTGAGGGGGCTTGGCTACAAACTGGAGGAGGGATAAATGTATGGTGGGAAAACTTCGCAGAAAACTGATTCTGATTGTGGCCGGTGCACTTCTTTTGGTTCTTCTGTTTTTGGTATCAGGGATTAATATCCTGAATCTCTGGCAGATGACACAAAAATCGGATCAGCTTCTTGCTGTTCTTCTGGAAAATGACGGGGTCTTTCCTGAGAGTGGAAAGGATGGAAAGCGTCCGCTGAACGGAGAAGAAAAAGAACCGCCGAAAGAAAAAGAAGAAAAGGAACCACTGTCGAATCGTTTTTGGATGTTTGATTTCAAACCTTCGAGGGAGACGCCTTTTGAGACCCGTTATTTTACAGTCACATTTCTTTCGGAAGAGGAAAAGGTGGTTAATTTAGAACATATAGCATCGGTTACGGAGAAAGAGGCGTCTGCCATGGCAGAAGAAGCAGCAGCAGAAGGCAAAAAGAAAGGGAAGGATGGAACCTTTCGATTTGCCTCGGAGGAAAGCAGCGAAGGGACAATGTATGTTTATCTGGACTGTTCCAGAGATATTGAGATGGCCGTTGGATTTGCATTTGTTTCCGCAGCAGCAGCCGGAGGCTGTTTTCTGTTGGTGCTGGCGCTGGTGATTCTGTTTTCCCGGAAAGCCATTTCTCCGATGGTTGAAAATATGGAGAAGCAAAAGCGTTTTATCACCGATGCGGGCCATGAGCTGAAAACTCCTATTGCAATTATAGCTGCGGATGCGGAAGTAATTGAGATGTGTCAGGGGGAGAGCGAATGGACCAGAAGTATCCAAAGTCAGACAAAACGAATGAATGATCTTGTGACGCAGCTTCTTGCACTTGCCAAAATGGAAGAGACAAAAGAGAGAGGAACTTTTGCGGATTTTGACTGTTCCCAGGCGATCCGGGAAGCGATCGAGCCTTTCATTGCTGTGGCAAAGACGAAAAACCAAAGCTGGGAGACTGCCATTTCGGAAGGGATACATCTTCGCGGTGAGGAAGAACGTATACGGCAGCTTGTCACACTGCTGGTGGATAATGCGGTCAAATATGCTCCGGAGGGTGGAAAAGTACAGATCGTTTTTCGCAGATGCGGGAGAAAAGCAGAATTGTGTGTGTATAATACCTGCAGTCATTTGCCGAAAGGGGATTTGAATTGTCTGTTTGACCGTTTCTACCGTGGCGATGAATCACGCAGCCGTCAAAGCGGAGGGTATGGAATCGGTCTTGCAGCGGCAAAAGCGATTGTGGAGTATCATAAAGGGAAAATTACAGCGGAGCGAAAAGAAGACGGCATTGCATTTTGTGTGCTGCTGCCGGAAAAGTAAAAAAGGAGGATACAAAAGAGATGACAGGAAACGGACTGCAGGATATTTTTCTGCTCCGAGACGGACAGTCGAGGGCAATTAACTGGGAAAACCGCAATGGAGAAAAGGGAAAAGGAGGCATGGCAGAGAGTCCTTTGGGCTCTTCAAGAAAAGGTTCTCCCTGTATCCCGAAGATCGCGCCCGGAGAAACGGTACAGTTGGCATTGATTGAGGGACCGGGAATCATACAGCATATCTGGATTACGGTCACGGACCGTACCAGCAGCCGAAACAGATATCTTCTTCGGGATCTGGTACTTCGGATGTATTGGGATGATGAGCAGGAACCATCGGTGGAAAGCCCTCTGGGAGATTTTTTCTGCTGCGGTTTTGGAGTGTCTTATCCGGTCAATTCTGTTCCGATTGCAGTGAATCCCACCAGAGGATTCAACTGTTATTTTCCGATGCCCTTTCGAAAGAAAGCGAGAATTACGCTGGAGAATCAGTGTGATGAGGAAGTGCCGGCATTTTTTTACCAGGTAGATTACTGTCTGACGGAGGTACCGGAAAAGGCAGGGTATTTCCATGCAAATTGGAGAAGACAGCGCATTACGGAGAAGGGGAAAGATTATGTGATTTTGGATCAGGTTCGTGGAAAAGGACAGTATGTTGGTACCTATCTTGCACTTACAACGCTGGAACGGTATTGGTATGGCGAAGGGGAAATGAAGTTTTATATTGACGGAGACCGGGAGTATCCGACTATTTGCGGTACCGGAACGGAAGATTATTTTGGCGGTGCATGGAGCTTTGCGGCACAGGAAAACGGAAGAACGGTGGAGCAGAGGTATTGTACGCCGTATCTTGGTTACCCTTATTATTCAAATCGGGATACGCAGATTCATAATGATTATCACAATGATGACCAGATGCCGGAGAGAAGCTTTTATCGATGGCACTTAATGGATCCGATCCTGTTCGAGCAGGACTTAAAAGTGACGCTTCAGCAGATCGGAGTGTATCACGGAGGGCTCTTTGAACGTCAGGACGATGTAGCTTCTGTAGCTTACTGGTACCAGACGGAACCGCATACCCCGTTTGAGACGCTTATGCCAAGAAGAGAGCGTCATCCAAGATAAAGAAAGCGAAAACAAGAAAAAAGGATTGGACAGGTACAGCAGATGTTTGGCGGAACGTTTGCTGTACCTGTTTTTTGTGTATCGATTTTCTATGCGGAAGTTTCACAGATTCTTCACAGGATTCCATCGATTCTTTAAGGTTTTTTTTAGGTTTCTTATGTATCATATGTGTAAAGAACAGGAAAAGAGAAAGGAAAATATGGTATGGCATATCAGGCTGTTTTTAAACGATATGAGATGAAATATCTTCTTACCATGGAACAGAAAGAAAAAATAGAAAAGGCGATGGAACCCTATATGGAACTGGATCAGTACGGACGAACGGTAATACGAAATCTTTATTATGATACGGACCAGTATCGGCTGGTGCGCCATTCGATTGAAAAACCGCCTTATAAGGAAAAACTGAGGGTGCGCAGTTACCGCCGGGTGGACAAAGGGGATCCCGTTTATGTGGAGTTAAAAAAGAAATATCGTTCGGTTGTGTACAAACGCCGTTTGTCTCTTGCAGAGCAGGAAGCGATGAAGTGGCTGTCGGGAGAAACGCATTGTGCCAATCATTCGCAGATTGCGGATGAGATCGATTATTTTGTTGAATACTATAAAACACTTCATCCGGTTGTGTTTTTGTCTTATGAAAGGGAAGCATTTTATGCAAAGAACGGAAGTGATTTCCGTGTCACTTTTGATGATCACATTCTCTGCAGACAGGAGGAGCTGTCTCTTACCGGGGAGGTGTGGGGGAATCCGCTGCTGGAAGAGGGAAAAGTACTGATGGAACTGAAATGTTCCGGAGGGATTCCTCTGTGGATGATTCAGGTGCTTTCCGGGGAACACATTTATAAAACTTCGTTTTCAAAATACGGCACTGCCTATCAGACGATGATTTTTCCAGCTACGAAAGGAGAGTTTTTATATGCTTAACACAATTTTTCGCGGAATCTTTGATTTGGAGCAGACCAGCGTAATCAGTGTGACGGACTTTTTGCTGTGTATTGGCTGTTCACTTTTGGTTGGTATCATTTTGGCTTTTGGATATCAGTTTCATACCAGATATACGAAGAGCTTTCTTGCAACCCTTTGCCTGCTGCCTGCCGCTGTCTGTGTTGTCATTATGATGGTAAACGGGAATATTGGTACAGGCGTTGCCATTTCCGGTGCCTTTGGTCTGGTGCGTTTCCGTTCCGTTCCGGGGACAGGCAGGGAAATCACCATGCTGTTTCTGGCTATGGGGGCAGGTTTGATCGCCGGTATGGGATATCTGGGATACGCTCTGCTGTTTACCGTGATTATGTGCGGACTTGTCATTCTTTACAATTCCTGGGATTTCGGATGGAAGAAAAGAGAAGCTTCCTATAAAACGCTGAACCTGACAATCCCGGAAGATCTGGATTATACCAGTATATTTGACGGTATTTTTAAAGAATACACCAGTTCCTGCGAGTTGGTGCGGGTGAAAACGACAGATATGGGGAGTCTGTTCCGGCTGACGTACCATTTAACCCTGAAAGATGCGTCGAAAGAAAAGGAAATGATTGATAAACTGCGTTGCAGAAACGGAAATCTGGAGATTTCGATTTCCATCCAGGAGACAGCAGCAATGGAATTATAGCGGAAAGGGGAAATTAAAAATTAAAAGAAAGTATAGGGGCAGTATTTCCGTTTTGCTTGATATGCTGCTTTTGCTTTGCGGCTGTGCACAAACGTCGGACTCGGAGAATACAAAAAGCGATTCTTCCGGGGTGAGTACTTCGGCGGGGGATCAGGAGATCGCGGACAGTGAAACCGCAGAAGCAAGTGAAACACAGGAAAGTGACGAGGAGACAGAAAGTGATCAGCAGACGGAAAACGACGGGACGGTCGAGATGCAAAAACCGGAACGTTCGGAACTGTTTTCCGACCGGGATTTTGAGACCGGCTACAGTGAAAAGGGCAGTACAATCATTGCGTTAAACCACGACACGGCGAGTGTAAGCTCTGACGGTGCAGTTGTTTCAGGGAGCACGGTTACGATCACAAAAGAAGGAACTTATATTCTTTCCGGCACCCTGGATGACGGCATGATTGTCGTAGAAACAGATAAGAAGGAAAAAGTGCAGATTGTTTTGGACGGGGTGACGATTC
>JAQYOA010000179.1 GCA_028727605.1 Lachnospiraceae bacterium | reverse complement strand
ATTAGAATCTTTTTTAAAGGATTTTTACAATATTACCCAAATTCGAATTACCATGTTTGATGAAAATTTTAATGAGCTGGTTTCCTACCCTCACAACATTGCCAGCGCCTGCCGGATTATCCGCACGGATTCCAGGGCTTTGTCTGCATGTATGCGCTGCGACCGCGAAGCCTGCCAAAAAGTTAAGAACCAGCATTCCTCCTACATCTATCGCTGTCATGCGGGATTAACCGAAGCAATTTCCCCGATCCGCATGGGAAATATTGTCATTGGCTATCTGTTCTTTGGCCATGTATTTCCATACACAGACAGGGAAACCGGATATCGGACGATTCTGCAAAACTGTGCAGAATATCAGATTGATCACCAACAATTATTGGAAGCCTGCGCAGAGATGCCCTCCATTTCCAAAGATTATATCCTGTCTGCCTCACGTCTTCTGGAGGCAGTTGCTTCTTATCTGTGTCTGGAACGAATGGTTGTCCTGAAACAGCAGTCTCTTCCGATCCAGATTGACCGCTATATTACAGAACATTTGAAAGATGATCTTAGTATTGAGGATATTTGTGAACATTTCCAGATAGGAAAGACACAGCTCTGTGACATTGCCAAACACACTTACGGAAAAGGGATCGCCTCCCAGATCCGCTGCCTGCGGATTCAGCGCGCCAAAGAGCTGTTAGATGAAAATCCTGCATCTCAAATAGCCGATATTGCCTATGAATGCGGATTCAATGATTATAATTATTTTATTTCACTTTTTAAGAAAATGACCGGTATGACACCAAAACAATATCAGAAATCTGCTACTCGACCTCAACCCTGACGCGATCTGGCCATATTATCAATAGATTTCAGATCTTAAACGTGATATTCTGAATATAGATTTCACAGAGAGGAGCTACAAATGAAACAGAAATACCGTTTTTATACGACAAATGAACTCAAGCCGAAGGGTTGGCTGAAACGGCAGCTTGAAATTCAGGCCGCGGGTTTGAGTGGAAATCTTGACAAAGTCTGGAGAGACGTCAAAGACAGTGCCTGGATCGGCGGAGATGCCGAGGGTTGGGAGCGGGTTCCCTATTGGCTCGACGGCTTTATTCCGCTTGCCTATTTGCTGGAAGATGAGGATATGATCGCCCGCGCAAAAAAATACATTGATGCAATCATTTCTTTTCAAAAACCGGATGGCTGGATTTGTCCCTGTTCCGATGACGCACGGGAAACGTATGACACCTGGGCTGTTCAGCTGATTACCAAGGTTCTGGTGGTCTACTATGAATGTTCGAAAGATGAAAGAATTCCTGATGTCCTCTACCGCACACTGAAAAATTATTATGATCTGCTCTCCACCGGAAAAATCAACCTTCATGACTGGGGAAAATACCGTTGGTTTGAATGTTTCATTGGATTGAATTTTTTGTATGAACGCTATCCGGAGGATTGGATCAAGGAGCTTGCAAAACTGCTCCGCGCACAGGGAATCGACTATAACACGCTCACCCCACAGTGGGAAACGCCGCAGAACCACTGGGACATGGCAACCCACATTGTCAATATCTGCATGTCCCTAAAATACGAAGCAGTCTCCAATCCATTACTGGATGAACCGTATTGCAATCACGCCCGGGAACTGTATGATATTTTGAAAAAGTATAACGGAACGCCGGTGGAAATTTTTACCGGTGACGAATGTCTTTCCGGCTTAAGTCCCATACAGGGCACCGAGCTCTGTTCTGTTACAGAGCTTATGTATTCCTATGAAATCCTGTATGCCTGCACCGGAGATCAGACCTGGGCGGAACGTCTGGAGGTTGTTGCATTTAATGCACTTCCCGCAACGCTCAGCGATGATATGTGGGCCCATCAGTATGACCAGATGAGCAATCAAATTGCCTGCCAGAGATTTGACGGCGATCCCATTTTCAGAACAAACGGTCCGGATGCACATTTATTCGGCCTGGAACCAAATTACGGATGCTGTACTGCGAACTTTAATCAGGGCTGGCCAAAGTTTGCATTAGCTGCATTTATGCATCAGGACGACACCATTATCAATGCTTTTCCCATCCCGTCAGAACTGAAAACAAAAGAGGCACAGATCTTACTGGAAACCAATTATCCGTTTGAAAGCAATTTCCGTTACACCATATCCGCCGACCGGGATTTTATTTTCAAAATCCGTATACCGTCTTTTGCGGAAAATGTCCTCTTAAATGGTGAAAGGATCGCATCCGAAGATATTTCCATCCCAATCAAATCGGGCGAACAAAGAGAACTTCTTGTAAGCTATACCACCGCTTGCCATTTTGAACAAAGGCCAAATGAATTATATACTGTCAAATATGGTTCCCTGGTATTTTCTGTTCCCATTTCCTATGAGAAGAAAATGCACGAATATGAAAAAGATGGCGTTGAGCGCAAATTCCCCTACTGCGATTATGAATATCTCCCCATAAGCGATTGGAATTATGCATATACCAGCGATGAATTTCTCATTCA
>JAQYOA010000178.1 GCA_028727605.1 Lachnospiraceae bacterium | reverse complement strand
ACCCCGTCTCCGAGAAAAATCACTTCATGATCCAGACTGTTCAGCGCCTCGGCCAGTTCTTCCACTCCCATCGCGCACTGCGGCCAGATGACATCCAATTCGTGATCCGTATAACAGTAAAGCCCGGTATACACCTGATTTCTTCTCGCATCCATAATCGGGCAGACAAATTTATCCGTATCGTATAGATTATATGCCAGAGCATCCACCGTCGGCACACTGATCAGCGGCTTATCCAGAGCCAGTCCAAGACCTTTTGCCGTTGCAGAACCGATTCTCAGTCCCGTAAAAGATCCCGGTCCTCCCGCTACTGCAATGGCATCCACCGTATTCAGATCCAGTTCAATCATCTGTGCAATTTCATCCAGCATGGGAAGAAGCGTCTGCGAATGGGTTTTCTTATAGTTCACTGTATATTCCGCGAGCAGGACATCGTCCATTAGGACAGCAACCGATGCCACCAGGCCGGAACTGTCCAGAGCAAGTATCTTCATAATTATTCATTCCTTTCTCTCTATTTTCTGCATCAGCAGACATGGCTGCTGCCTGTCCGCTCAAGTGTAATTCTCCTGAAATCAAATCCGCGTTCCAGATCCTTCTCAATACGGATCGATATGGCACCTTCCGGAATCAGTTCGCTGATTAAATTCGCCCACTCAATCAGGCAGACTCCCTGTCCAAAGAAATAATCATCGTATCCGATCTCTTCCATCTCATCAATATCACAAATCCGGTAAACATCAAAATGATAAAAAGGCAGCCGACCTCCGTCATATTCCTGTACAATCGTAAAAGTCGGACTATTCACCGCCTCCGTGATCCCAAGCCCCTTCGCAAAGCCCTGGGTCAGTACCGTCTTTCCCACACCAAGATCGCCGTTCAGTGTATAGATCTGCCCGGGACGTGCTTCTGTTCCCAGTTTTTCACCCAGCGCAAAAGTCTCTTCCGGGGAATTTGTCTCTATGATCATGCTGTTTTTCTCCTTTTTGTTTTCCTGGCATCCTTCTTAATTCCTTTTTCTTCTGACTCATTTTAACACAACTAAAGGTGCAATACAATAATGGAACTTTGGATCCACCCTTCCCGAAGAGGATTTCACCGGAAACAATCTGCTCTGCAGTCTTGCTTTTTTCGATTTGTTTGATTATACTCTTACTATGTAAGATCCGGACAGCAAACCTGTCCGTTTATTCTGAATGATTGGGGTAGTTAGCAATGTTAACAGTTATGAAATTTGGCGGCAGCTCTGTCGCCGATCTGGATCGCATCAAAAATGTGGCAAAACGCTGTATTGAAAAGAAAGAATCCGGAAGCCAGGTTGTTGTTGTTCTCTCTGCAATGGGAAAAACCACAGATCAGCTGATCAGCACAGCGAAGCAAATCACAGAGCAGCCCTCCCGCCGCGAGATGGATATGCTCCTCTCCACAGGAGAGCAGGTTTCGGTCTCTTTGATGGCAATTACGCTGATCCAGATGGGAGTGAGCGCAGTCTCCCTGAACGCATGGCAGGTTCCCATGCACACCACTTCTGACTATCAGAATGCCCGCTTTAAGCGCATCGACACCGAGCGCATCCGCAAGGAACTGGACGCAAATAAAATTGTCATCGTTACCGGTTTCCAGGGGATCAATAAATACGACGATATCACAACCCTTGGAAGAGGCGGTTCTGATACCACCGCCGTGGCTCTGGCTGCGGAACTGCACGCAGATGTCTGTGAAATTTACACCGATGTGGATGGTGTCTACACGGCAGATCCCCGCATAGTTCCCAATGCCCGCAAAATGGAAGAGGTCACTTATGACGAGATGCTGGAAATGGCCTCTCTGGGCGCAAAGGTTCTGCACAGCCGCTGTGTGGAAATCGCAAAAAAATACGGTGTGGAACTTCTGGTCTGTTCAAGTCTCAACCGGAATACCGGAACGATAGTAAGGGAGAATACAAAAATGGAAAAAATGTTAATCAGCGGCGTCGCAGCTGACAAAAATGTAGCAAAAGTCCGGGTAGCCGGTCTTTCCAATGATCCGGAAAGTACCTTCCGCCTGCTCAATATTCTGGATCAGAACAATCTGAACATTGATGTTATGATTCAGTCTCTGGGCAAAGACGGCACAAAATCCGTCTCTTTCACCGTAGCCAGAACCGACCTGCTGCGCACAATCGATCTGTTGAACGCACACAAGGAATCCCTCGGCATAAAAAAACTGGACTACGATGAGAAAGTAGCCAAAGTTTCTGTCATCGGCGCTGGGATCCGTTCCCACTCCGGCGTTGCGGCCAAAATGTTCGGTGCGCTGTCCAACGCAGGAATCAATACTGAGATGGTAACAACTTCTGAGATCCGCATCACTGCCCTGATCAACGAAGACTATGCGGATATTGCCATGAGAGCAATTCACGAAACGTTTCTTGAGTAATCCGTTTTTTCAGCGGGTTTCAAAAACGATCCGCAGTCAACTTATTTTATTAATTACAAAACAGGAGAGTAAAAAAATGTCAAATCCAATTGTAACTTTTACCATGAAAAACGGCGATGTTATGAAAGCAGAGCTTTATCCTGAAATCGCCCCGAATACGGTCAACAACTTCATCAGCCTTGTCAAAAAAGGCTTCTACAACGGTCTGATTTTTCACCGTGTCATTCCCGGATTTATGATTCAGGGCGGTGACCCGAAAGGAACCGGTATGGGCGGCCCGGGCTATTCCATTCCAGGCGAGTTTGCCCAGAATGGTTTTACAACCAATACTCTGGCTCACACAGAAGGCGTCCTTTCCATGGCACGGGCCATGCATCCGGATTCCGCAGGTTCCCAGTTTTTCATTATGCACAAAAAAGCGCCGCATCTGGATGGCGCATACGCTGCTTTTGGAAAACTCATTGAAGGAATGGAAGTTGTCGACAAAATTGCAAACACTCCAACCGACTACAGTGACCGTCCTCTTCAGGAACAGCGAATCGACACCGTTACAGTGGAAACCTTCGGCGTTGATTATCCGGAACCGGAAAAATGCTGATTTTCCTTCAAAGAAACAGGCCATACCAAAACGGTATGACCTGTTTCTTTTTTATCCTTTCACACTGAGCCGAACCAGTGCTCTCTGAAGTTTTGCCTCGGCAATACGATATTCCTTATCACTCAGGCCGCCTTTTGAGAGCATTTCCTCGGCACGTTTTTTCGCAGCTCCCGCACGCTCCGCATCGATTTCCTCTTCCCACTCCCAGGTAGTGGCAAGAACCCTGCATACACCATTCATCATCGAAAGCATGCCTCCGATGCAGGCTGCATTTCTTCTGGTGCCGTCCTCCAGCACAATGTGAGCTTCTCCCATACCAAGCGCAGTACAGAAATTACAGTGTCCTGCCAGAATCGCCAGATCACCGGTGATACTGCGGCAGACCACCCGCACCACATCTCCTTCGTACAGCAGACCATCCGGTGTACCAATTCTCAATGGAAATGTACTCATAGACAGCCTCCTTTACTGATTTCCTGCTTTCGCCTTTTCAAAGACATCATCGATTGTTCCCGCAAACAGGAAACAGCTTTCCGGAAGATCATCGCACTCGCCATCCAGAATCATGCGGAATCCACGCAGAGTTTCTTTCAGCGGAACATATTTTCCGGGCATACCGGTAAACTGCTCTGCGACAGAAAAGCTCTGAGACAAGAATCTTTGAACCTTGCGGGCACGGCTTACAGTCAGTTTATCCTCATCTGACAATTCGTCCATACCCATAATAGCGATAATATCCTGCAGTTCCTTATATCTCTGCAATACTCTCTGAACGGCACGGGCAATTTCATAATGCTCTGTTCCCACAACCTCCGGAGAGAGAATCCGGCTGGTAGAATCCAGAGGATCCACTGCCGGGTAAATACCCTGGCTGGAAATTTCACGGGAAAGTACCGTGGTAGCGTCCAGATGTGTAAATGTGGTCGCAGGAGCCGGGTCAGTCAGGTCATCCGCAGGCACATAAACTGCCTGAACAGAAGTGATGGATCCCTTTCTTGTGGAAGTAATACGCTCCTGCAGTGCACCCATCTCCGTTGCCAGAGTCGGCTGATAACCTACTGCCGACGGCATACGTCCGAGAAGTGCCGATACCTCGGAACCTGCCTGTGTAAAACGGAAAATATTATCAATAAACAGAAGCACGTCCTGATTTTTCACATCACGGAAATACTCTGCCATAGTCAATCCGGAAAGCCCGACTCTCATACGTGCTCCCGGCGGCTCATTCATCTGTCCGTATACCAGGGCAGTCTTATCGATAACACCGCTTTCTTTCATCTCATTATAAAGGTCGTTTCCTTCACGGGTACGCTCTCCAACACCGGTAAATACGGAAAGTCCGCCGTGAGCCGTTGCGACATTGTGAATCAGTTCCATGATAAGGACCGTCTTTCCAACTCCGGCTCCTCCAAACAGACCAATCTTTCCGCCTTTGGCATAAGGACAGATCAAGTCAACAACTTTAATTCCTGTTTCCAGAATCTCCGTTGCCGGAACCTGCTCCTCATAGGAAGGTGCCGGACGGTGGATGGTCCAGCGCTCTGCTGTTTCCGGAGCCGGCTGATTATCCACCGGTTCTCCAAGCAGATTAAACACACGCCCCAGGCATTCCTCACCTACCGGTACACTGATCGGAGCGCCGGTATCTATTGCTTTGGCACCTCTTACCAGGCCGTCCGTAGACTTCATGGAAATACACCGTACGATGTTGTCTCCCACCTGCTGAGCCACCTCAACGGTTATCTTCTCACCGTTATTCTCAATTTCAATGGCATTCAGCAGTGCCGGCAGTTCGTCATGTCCAAAACGAATGTCAAGAACAGGTCCGATAACCTGCACTACCTCGCCAATGTGTTTTTCGCTCATTCCTGAATCTCCTTACGTTTTATTAGATGCCTTCTGCACCTCCGACAATCTCTGTGATCTCCTGCGTGATGCTGGCCTGACGTGCACGGTTATAGTACAGATTCAGCTTTTCAATCATTTCTTCTGCATTTCCCGTAGCTGCTTCCATTGCGGTTCGCCTTGCAGCCAGCTCACTGGCCACACTTTCGCAGACGCCGCCATAGATCAGTCCAGCCATATATTCCGGAACAATGGCATTGAACACTTCCACACCACTTGGCTCATAGACAATCAGATTCCGAATCACCTTCTCCTCTCTGGTTTCCTCGCACTCTTTGGCGATGTCAATCAGAGGAAGTACCGGAAATACATCCGGCTGCTGTGAAAGCATTGAGACGAATCTCGTATAGCACAGCTCCACATGGCCGAATTTTCCTTTTTTGAATTCCGTACAGAGAAGATTTGCAATCTCAAAGCAATCCGCAACCGAAATGTCTGCAATCTCGGCAAACTGCTCCGATACGCATTCCACACCCCGGCTTTTGAAATACTCCACAGATTTCTTTCCGATCGGCAGAACCATATACTCTTTGCCCGCAGCCGCAGCCTCCAGACATTTAAACAGATTTGAGTTATATCCGCCGGCCAGTCCACGGTCTCCCGCGATTACCACATAACAATATTTCTCGTTTGTCGACTCTCTGGCATATTTGGAATAAAACTCGGTATTGCCTCTGGCGATATCCTGAAGTGTCCGATATAACTCCTGAAAATAAGGACGGCAGGTATCTGCCCGCTCCTTTGCCCTACGCAGTTTGGAGGATGCTACAAGTTCCATCGCTTTGGTAATCTGCATGGTGCTCTGCACGCTCTTAATCCGCAGCTTTACCGCTTTCATATTTGCAGCCATATTGTGCCCCTCCTAATCACATCATTTCTCCGGTCTTGTATTCAGAAAATTTTCTGTATAGTCTTCCAGCACCTTGCGCAGCCGATCTTCTGTCTCGGCATCCAGTTTTCCTGTGGATGCAATTTCCTGCATTACAGCTGCACCATCGGCATCTGTATCCAGATAAGTATACAGATTTGCCTCATACGTGCGAACATCCTCCACCGCTACTCTGGACAAAATTCCCTTGGTAACCGCATAGAGAATCGCTACCTGTTTTTCTACCGGAACCGGTGCATTCTGATTCTGTTTTAGTACTTCTACAATGCGGACACCCTGATCAAGACGGGCTTTGGTATCCGAATCCAGATCGGAACCAAACTGAGCGAAGCTTGCCAGCTCACGATACTGAGAATAAATCAGCTTCAGTGTTCCGGCTACTTTTTTCATTGCTTTGATCTGTGCATTTCCACCTACACGGGATACTGAAATACCCGGGTTCACAGCCGGCATAACGCCGGAATGGAACAGCTCTGTCTCAAGGAAAATCTGTCCGTCTGTGATAGAAATTACATTGGTCGGAATATATGCTGAAATATCACCTGCCTGCGTCTCAATTACCGGCAGCGCTGTCATAGAACCGCCGCCGTGCTCATCATCCAGTTTCGCTGCACGCTCCAGCAACCTGGAATGCAGATAAAAGACATCGCCAGGATATGCCTCACGTCCCGGCGGACGGCGAATCAGCAGGGAAAGTGCACGGTAAGCAACCGCGTGCTTACTCAAATCATCGTAAATGATCAGCACATCTTTTCCTTTATACATAAAATACTCACCCATTGCACAGCCGGAATACGGCACAATATACTGCAGCGGGCTTGCCTCGGAAGCAGTTGCGGCCACCACGATCGTGTAGTCCATCGCTCCGTTTCTTGTCAGATTTTCCACGAGAGATGCCACCGTGGAACGTTTCTGTCCGATTGCCACATAAATACAGATAACATCTTTTCCCTTCTGGTTAATAATGGTATCTGTTGCAATGGTTGTCTTTCCTGTCTGACGGTCACCGATGATCAGCTCACGCTGTCCTCTTCCAATCGGCACCATCGAGTCAATTGCCTTGATACCGGTCTGAAGAGGCTGATAAACTCCCCGTCTCTCACAGATACCCGGCGCCGGGCTCTCAATTGGTCTGTATTCTGATGCGGTAATCGGACCTGCTCCGTCAATCGGCTGTCCCAGTGCATTGACAACGCGGCCGATCATCGCTTCGCCTACCGGCACAGACACTACTTTGCCGGTACGTTTTACGATCTGTCCTTCACTAATGGTCTCTCCGGATCCGAACAATACGATCGACACACTGTTCTCTTCCAGGTTCTGAGCCATACCATAGCTTCCGTCCTCAAACTCCAGAAGTTCTCCGGACATACAGTTTGAAAGACCACTGGCTCTGGCAATACCGTCACCTACCATCAAAACGGTACCCGTCTCATCCTGCTGAATCGCATTTTCGTAATACTTGATCTGGCTGCGGATGACCTTAGATATTTCTTCAGGTTTAAGTTGCATGTTTCCCTCCAGCAGCGCAACCATTTTGCGCTATTTTTCTTTTATACCACTGTCTCATTCAGTCTTCTTGTAATACCTGCGAGACGACCCTGTACTGTTCCGTCCAGATGAACACCTTCCAGTTCCACCTTTAGTCCGGCAATAATTGAGGGATCCGTCCTTTGAATCAGGGAAATCGTTTTCCCACTGATTTTTTCCAGTTTGGCCCGCAGCTCTTCTGCCTGTTTGGATGAAAGGGGCACTGCGCTCGTAACCACTGCCTCTGCGATGTTGTGATCGGCGTTGAACCTCCTTGTATATTCCTCACAGCAGCCGCCGTATTCCGTCAGAAGATTCTTCTCACACAGCAGCTTGATAAAACTTACCAGATACCTCTCTGCCTGACTGCCAAAGGCCTTTTCAATCAGGTCAAGACGTTCCCCCTTTGGTATGGAGGGTTCGCCAAGGAGACGCAGATAATCCGGATTTTCCCGGAAGAGAGTCCGGATCTGCCTCATCTGTTCCAGAATGGTATCTGCAAGCTGTTCTTCGGAAGCGAGCTCATACAGGCTGCCTCCATATAATCTGGCAGTTTCTGTCATGATGCTTCACCTACATTCGATATAAATTCTTCAATCAGTTTCGCATGGTCTTCCTCGTTGATCTCGCGCTCAATTACCTTTCCGGCAATATCCATCGCGATGCCGCCGATTTCACTCTTAACCTCGTTGACTGCCTTTTTCTTTTCCTGGGCGATCTCGTTTTCAGCCTTAACTTTCATGGCCACCGCCTGCGCACTCGCCTCTTTCAGAAGCTTTTCACTCTGAATGGATGCCGTTTTCTGCGCATTCACGAGAATCTCATTTGCCTTATTCTTTGCCTCAAGCATATTCTGCTCATACTCATTTTTGATGGCACAGGCCTCGTCTTTGGCCTTCTTTGCCTCTGTGATCTCGGCATCTGCCATTTCCTGACGCTTTTTCAGCATCTCGTTAATCGGTTTGAACAGGAAACGCTTGATCAGATACATCTGTATGAAAAGATTGCAGATCTGGGCAATAAATGTCCAGGGTACGATTCCTACCAGTTCCTGTACCTGCATGTTTTCTTTCCTCCTGTCTCTTTCACTGCGTTGCTTTTATGTTCTTACGCCGAAGATTAAGCCAGGAATTTCATAAACATTCCAGGTGCCACAAAGATCAGAAGCAGACCGGTAACGAAACCGTAAATACCGGTAGTCTCTGCAATTGCACATCCAAGAAGCATCGTAGAGGTAACATCACCTTTGCACTCCGGCTGACGTCCGATTGCTTCAAGCGCTTTCGAAACAGCATTACCTTCACCGATACCAGGTCCGATACCTGCGATCAGAGCACATCCTGCACCAATAGCACATCCTGCCAACGCGATACCTTTTGCAAGTAACTGAAATTCCATAATATAAATCCTCCTGTTATATCATTTTTTCGCTTTTTTAAGCGGTCTGTTTTTTCATTTTCAATTTCATATTCCGGCATTTTTACGTGTTACGATTCTTCTGCCGCGTTTGCAATATACATGACGGTCAGCATACAGAAAATAAATGCCTGCATGACTCCGGAGAACCAGTCAAAATAGACAGATAAAACTGCAGGAACACCCACATCCAGAATCGGGATCTGGGAGAGTACCCTGCCTGCCGCTCCCGGAATCAGACCCAGCAGTTTACTGCTGGCCAGCGCAAGTGCCGCATAAATCAAACCATTGATAACCACACCCGAAAGAATATTTCCGAAATGACGGCATGCCATACTGATCGGTGTTGCAAGTTCCGATAAAATATTAAATGGTGTCATAACCGCAATCGGTGTCGTAAATCCCTTGAGATATCCTCCGAATCCGTTGGTTTTAATCTTCTGCGCCGTAATCATAATAAATACTACCACAGCCCACGCAGCCTCTGTGGAGAGATCTGCCGTCGGACTTCGAAGTCCGATCAGACTGATCAGGTTTGATACCACGCTGGTAGCAAACAGAGCAGAGACAAACGGAATGAGATAGCGGAATCGTTCGCCCATATTTCCCACGACAAAATGATTTGCCTTATCCACGATCAGTTCTGCCAAAGCCTGACGTTTTGAAATATCCTTCACTTTCAGATCATGGGTCAGCCATATGCAAAGACCGGTGATCAGCGCCATAACAATCCAGCTGACCACGATCGTTTCACTGACCTGTATTTTCCCCAGGATCGGAAAGTCTATGGGAATTGTAAACAAGACCTTTGCCCCTGTTATATCAACATCCATACTTCTTTTTCCACCTCCTATCTGTATGAAATTTTCCTTTTAATACATTATGCAGATGGATTCTGTTTCTTTGCGGCAAGCGCATCCCAGATTCCTTTCAGCTTAATTCCCATTCCCGGAAACAAAAGAGGCAGAATGCCTGCCACAAACTGAAAACAGGGTGCCGCAATCGCTGCAACCACCCACAGCATCTGCAAAAGCATTCTCTGGGAGTAGCTCGCCTTCATACGGTTTCTCGCAGCTTCTTCGTCCTCCATCGATGCGACCTTCTGCACGGTAAGTCCCATCAGGAAAAAGTTGAGAACAGCAATGATGCCGCCTCCGATACCGCCCAGAATCACGGTATAGTCAAATACTGCCCTTTCCGGCATGACACTGCTTACTATACCAAACACAATCCACATCAGTACAACGCCGATTCCGGTATAAGCGATCACCCTTTGGGTTTCTTTTTTAACAGCCGGCTGGACTTTGTCCCAAAAACCACTCATAGCATTTCCTTTCTTTCTTTTTCTGATTCCTCCTTTGGAAGATTCCCTAACTGTGCCGGTTGAAGGATACTTTCTTTTTCTCTTTTTCTTTCTCTTTCCTGTCACGGGCATTCACCTTCAAATACAGCTTGTAAGCTACCGTAAACGAACCTCCCAGTCCAAAGAAAAATCCCAAAAGATAAACCCATCCTCCCAGCGCAAAACGGTCGGTAAGCCACCAGCAGATACCGAGGCATAATAAAAGGGGCGTAACAAAGGACAAGCCAAATTGTGTCAGAATCGTAAGGTTACTTATGATGCCTGCCCACTTTTTCATTGCTTTCATCCTTTCTACTGCCCCGCAGTTCCGTAATATGCCTTTTACCGCATAGGCAAATTGTAGCATATCGCAGAAAAAAATACAACAAATTCGTATTTGTTTTGTACCAAATTACAAATAGTTTATCTTTCTTTTACTATTTTAATCATTTTATCACAAATCTTCTGTCATACACGATCCGAAAGAATCTCATTCTTTTTGACTCTTCCGAAACAGTGCAATCAATTTTTCAAAAAATCCGGTACTTTTCTCCTCCGTTTCTTTGGCCGCTTCCTTTTCCGGAACGCAAATTTCCTCCGTCTGAATCACAAACTGGACAGCTGTTACGTTCGTATTTTTTTCGGACACAAAAGATACAATTTCGCTGTTATCCCCGGTAATACTCTGAATCATCTCATCAATTTTATTGGAAATTTCCGTATCCATATCATCGGTTTCCCCGCGCAGCTGATCTGTTCCTTCCTTTAATTCTTCCGTTCCGGAAGAAAGTTTGGAAATTCCAAGAAGAAGTTCCTGCACACCGTCTTCCAGTTCTCCGGTTCCATCTGAAAAGCTGCCGGCCGCATCATAAAACTCTGTCAGGGAAGAGAGCAATTCCGCAGTGCCGCCATACAGACGATCTGTTCCGTCTTTCAGTTCCCTGCTTCCTTTTGACAGCTCCAGGGCACCGCCGGAAACCTGGGAATATCCTGCCACAATTCGTGCGACACCATCGGTATATTCCCGGATCCCGCCATCAAGGTTGCTGTACTCTGCCGCAAGCTGAGAAATGGCACTTTGCAGTTCTGACATCTGATACAACATCGTTTCGAGGGTATCTGCCATTTCCCGGATTCCCGCATCAAATTCTTCATAGCTGGTTTTCAGCGTATTCGCGCCATCTAAAAGCTGCCAAATACTGTCATTGACTGCATCCAGATAAATTTCTGTTCCCTGGATATAAGCATTATTTCCCTGAAACAGAAAAATCATCTGCTGCAGCTGGCCATCCATTGTCTGCAGCTGAACAAGTAATTCCTCCAGTTGTGAAGCCAGAGGGCTTTCACTTCCAATCACATTCTGCATTTCCCGTATTTTTGCAATCTGGGCGTTTAGCGTTCCCTCCAAGGAAGTCAGACTCTCAATTGCAGTGCAATTTCCTTCCTGTAAACTGTCCACATCCAGACCGTTTTGTGCCATGACATTTGTAAACGCCTGATAACTCACATTTTTTTCCAGCTCCTCAATTCCGGCTGTGAGTTCTGCAATCCCGTTTCGAATCCGGGAAGAAGCATCAACAAGTGTTCCGATCTCCTCTGCCGAACCGGATACTTTGCTCAATTCACTCTGAATCTGCAAAAGAGCCTGTTTCATCTGTTCAGAGCCCCCGTTCAGTTCCGCTGATTTTTCATTCAGCTGATTCAGGGCATCCTGAATCTGAGTCAGTCCGCTGTTTAAGGAAACAATCCCGGAATCCAGCAAGTCGGCACCTCCCTGCAGGCTTTTCGCCCCGTCGTTTACCAGGCTTCCCCCGCTTTTCAGTGCTCCTGCTCCTCCGATCAGCTGTTCGGCGCCATCAGACAGCTCTTTTGTACCGCTTTGCAGCTTCCCGTTTGCACCATCGGACAGTTCTTTTGCACCGCTTTGCAATTCTCCTGCGCCATCGGACAGCTGTTCAATGGCATCCTGGAGTTCCTTTACCCGCTCCAACAGCTCCTCGTCATCCACTTCCACATTCAGTGATAGAGGAATCCCGTTGATGGAAACCGCGTTCATTTCAAAATCTGTGACATCTGCCGTGATAACGGTATCAATCCCTTTTCCGGGAAGCATGGTGTAAGACAGCTGTTTGTCGCTGCCCACATTTACAATCGCTGCATCCTCCGCTTCAATGTTTTTGCATTTCTCCGCATCCAGTGTAAAGGATGCCTGCAGTGCATAATTCTCAAAGAATTCTCCCCTGCAGTCCGGATCTTTCTCCACCAGAAAATGAATTTCCAGTTTTCCGCTCATACCTGCAATCTCTTCGGCGGAATATTCGTCTCCATCCATATAGTAGTGAATGGAAATTTTCCAGGGAAGCAGTTTCGTCTTCATGATTCCTTCATAATAAACACGCTCTGCGTCAGTGGAAAAAGTAATCCTGTCGTTATTCTGTGTAATTGTATCGCCGGTATTCAACATCTTTACAGAAGAATAATCACCGTAATCGGTAATCTGACCGCTGCCGAAGATATTCACCGCATAAATTTCCTTTACCTCACCGGATCCATCCAGATTGACATAAATCACTTCTTCTTTTTCGCTGGAATCCGCATCTGCAAAAACGGGAGCTGCACCGGCTGTCAGCATAGTCAAGGTCAGCAAAACCGGAAGTACTTTTTTCATCCTGCTCATTTTATTTTCTCTCCTTTATGATAAAAATGTATGCCGCGCGTCGTATGTTCCACAAGCTTGTCCGCCAGAAACAGAAATCCTGGAAGTACGAACAAAACAATGGAAAGCGACAGCAGAGTTCCTTTTCCGAGAAATGTACCAAGCTGAGAAAGAATCCCATGCGTTGAAATATATCCGAGCAGAAATCCCACCACTGCCATAACGGTTCCGGAGGTTAAGAGCGAGGGTGTAACCGCGGCAATTGTTTTTATTATTGCCTCTTTCCTGTCGTTTTTTTCCCGCTGCTCGAGATACCGGTCCGTAAAAAGAATTGCATAGTCCACTGTGGCACCCAGCTGAATCGAACTGATAATCAGATATGCAATATAAAAAACAACGGAATCCGTAAAATACGGAATTGCCATATTGATCCAAATTGCCGTTTCAATACTAAGCACCAGAATCACCGGAAGTGTAACCGACTGCATCGTCAGAAGAAGTACCGCGAAAACCGCGCCAATCGCAATCAAATTTACTTTCATCGTATCCGCGGTGATGGTGTCCATCAGATCATAGGTGCTGACTCCCTCTCCCGCAAGATAATAAGTTCCCGGATAATATTCCTCTGCCGTATCCCTGATCTGTTCTACCAGATCAAAAGTCTCTTCTCCCTCATAATCTGCCTCCACGGTCAGCACCATACGGCTATAGTTTTCTGAAACCAGCTGTGAGAGTACAGACTCATCCAGATATTCCATGGGAATTGAGGATCCCACCGTATCTGTGTAAGAAATAATACTGCTGATCTCCCGAATTCCGTGCAGGGCATCCGAAAGCTGGCGTTCCCCATCGGCATCGCCGTTTGGAATCAGCACAACATAAGCATCACATTTTCCAAAGATCTCCTCTACCGCCTGCGTATCCGCTCCAAGCTGTGTATCTTCCCCGAAAATCCGCGAAGCTCCGTAATAAAAGGAGTTCTGATTCGAAGCCAAAAAGCCCGGCACCATCACAATCACACAGGTCCCTGCCATTGGAATCATCACATGGCTGACAAACCGGCCAAACTTATCAAATTCAGGAAGAAACTTTTTGTGATGTGTTTTTCTCATCAGCTCATGGGACACAAGAATCAGACAGGGCATAAATACGAAAACCGTGGTGAGACTAATCGCAACTCCTTTCGCAAGTGCCGTCCCAAGATCAGGACCGATTCCAAAACGCATAAATAAAAGTGCCAGAAATCCAATCACGGTAGTCAGACCGCTTGAGAGAATCGAAGACGTGGATTTGCAAAGTGCATTTACCATTGCAGTCCTGGAATCCGGAGTTTCCAAAAGACATTCCTCAAATCGATGAATCAGAAATACGGAGTAATCCAGTGAGACTGCCAGCTGCAGAACTGCCCCTGCCGCATTCGTCACAAAAGAAATCTCCCCGAAAATCAGATTGGAGCCGCTGTTGATCAAAATTGCAACTCCCAGACCAAAAAGGACGATCAGCGGTTCAACCCAGGAAGTTGTCGTAAGTGTCAGAATAAAAAATACAACCAGAACCGCAAACACCGTAATCTTTCGGATTTGTCCCTCTGTACTTGTAGTTGCAATCGCGCTGGAGACGGCATCCCCAGTCATTGCGTTTTCTTCTCCGATCAGAGACCGGATCTCATCCACCGCTTCAATTCTCTTTTCCTCTTCGATCGTTACGGTAAAGAGCGCCGTTTCCTCTTTGTAATAGGCTTCCACGGTATCCTGATCCTGTGTTTCCAGAGGCTGATAAATATTGACTGCATCATCCAGCCAGATTACATCTGTCACTCCGGTACATTGTGCCAGCGCTTCCTTATACTCCAGCGCTTCCGGTATCTGGACATTCCGTACCATGACTCTCGCATTTGGAATTCCTCCTGCAAACTCCTCCTGCATTTTGTTCAGTGCTGCCGTGGAAGGACTGTCATCCGGCAGGTAATCTTTCATGTCGTAATTAACACCGACAAAGCCGTTTAGAATCCCGCAGACAATCGCCGCCGCAAGAAAGACCATCAGAATTTTTTTCGGATTACTGACAACCCATGAATAAAATTTTCGCATGATTCCGATCGGAGTCTTCATTCGTATCTCATTCTCTCTGATTTACAATTGAAATGCCCCTTTCCTCCTATCCTTTGTTTCTGAAGGCATTATATCTCCTCCTTTTCTCTTTCGAAACGGATAATCCATCTTCATTCATCCGAAAATCAGACAAAATCATGGAAATTGTCTGAAAAAAAGTGTATAGTAACTGTGGAGGTGATGATTCTGAAACACGACATAACAACCCTGAATACCAAAAAGACACTGTCTGCTTCTCTGAAGAAGTTGATGCAGCAAAAGCCTTTTTCCAAAATTACTGTCAGTAATCTGATTTCCGAAAGCGGTCTGAACCGCAATACCTTTTACTATCATTTCGAAGATATCTATGCTCTGCTCCGCTGGACACTCGAACAGGAAGCAATTGAAGTTGTACGGCAGTTTGACTTGATGGTAGATTATAAAGATGCCATCCTGTTTGTGCTGGATTATCTCCAGGAGAACAATGTGATGCTGAAAAACATCTATGATTCTCTCGGCAGAGATGAACTGAAACGATTTTTTTACAATGACTTTATCGGAATCACGAAATCTGTGATCGAGGATATCGATCAGACACAGCATATCGGTGCACCCACAAAATTCAAAAAATTTCTCAGTATGTTTTATACCGAGGCTCTGTCCGGTATCCTGCTCGAAGCCATTACCGACAAGCTTCCGCAAGACCGCGAAATGATTATTTCCAACATAACCGTGATGATTACCTACGGTATCCCTTCCGCTCTGAAAGGCGCTGCCAGGGGTACCTGAACGATAAAAAATGCAGAAGACAAATCACTTTGGTTTTCCGCTTGATTTGCCTTCTGCATTTTTTTGTTTCACCACTGTTTTTCATTCAGTTAATCAATTCTTCTTCCAGGGAACGTTTCGGAACATAATGCCGATCCCTGTCATCACGATAATAATTCGTGTTACCATCTTCTGGAACATCCACCAATATAATTTCTTCCGCCGGTTTTCCAAGAGCCACAATCAAAAGCGGCTTCAGATTTTCACCAAGCTGCAGCTTTTCCTGCACTTCCCCTGCCGTAAAATTTCCGATCATACATCCGCCCAGGCCCTGCTCAACTGCAGCAAGCAGCATTGTCTGGGCTACAATTCCCACATCTTTCTGATAACGATTCAGGTTTTCATCAACGGAAGTGTCCTGGCAGATGATAATAAAGGCGGTCGGATTCTTGCCGGGATGAGGCAGCTTCATCTGCGGAAGTGCTCTGGCCCATCTGGTCATAGACTGAACCACAGCTACCTGTTCCGATTCCCATGCAAGATAATATTTCAGTGGCTGCTTGTTTACACTGGAAGGACAGAGTCTGGCACATTCCACCAGATCTTCCAGTGTTTCTCTCGAAATCCGGAAACTTTCATCATATCCCCGATAGCTTCTGTTTTGTCTTACTAATTCCTTAATCATAACATCCTCCCATTTTTACAAAAAAGTATTGACTTATTTTGAATTTCAAAGTATTCTATATCTAGTTTTTATTACTACGTACTAAAGTTTCGAACTTTACTTGTTTTCGTTTTTACTATACGACAAAGGAGTGTATTTTTTATGAGTTTACCACCGCTTCAAATTGGAAATCTTACCGCTTCCATCCCTATCATTCAGGGCGGAATGGGAGTCGGAATCAGTCTCTCTTCTCTCGCCGGTGCAGTCGCAAAAGAAGGCGGTATCGGCGTTATCTCAGCAGCACAGCCCGGATTTCGGGAACCGGATTTCGCTTCCAATCCTTTAGCCGCAAATCTGCGCGCTCTCTCCTATCATATCCGACGCGCAAAAGAGCTGTCTGATGGGGGTATTATCGGAGTCAACATCATGTGTGCACTGACTCATTACGAGGATTATGTCCGCTGCTGTATTGAGAACGGAGCCGACCTGATTATCTCAGGTGCAGGACTGCCCGGTGAGCTGCCAAAATATGCAATGGGAAGTTCCATTAAGCTTGCGCCGATCGTATCTCCTCCGAGAACCGCTAAAGTTCTTCTGCGTCTCTGGGATCTGCACTATCAGAGAGTACCTGACCTCGTAGTCATTGAAGGTCCCAAAGCCGGCGGACATCTTGGCTATACACCGGAATCCGTAGCATCCTATGAGGAGACCGGATATGACAGGGAAATCACGGAAATTCTTCAGATTGTCAAATCGTACGAAGAAAAATATTCCTGCTCCATTCCCGTCGTTTTTGCCGGCGGTGTATTCGACCGCAAAGACATCGATCATTATCTTTCCCTTGGCTGTGCCGGTGTACAGATGGCCACTCGCTTTGTCGTCACAGAAGAATGTGATGCCGATCCCCGATACAAGCGGGCTTATCTCGATGCCAAAAAAGAAGACATTACCTTGATGCACAGTCCTGTTGGCATGCCCGGACGTGCCATTTTAAATCCCTTTCTGAAAGAACGGGAAATCGAGCGGGAAAAAATCACTCACTGTTATCAGTGTCTGAAAAAATGTGAGAAAGCTTCGATTCCCTACTGTATCACCACTGCGCTTACCCGCGCCGCAGAAGGGGATGTAGATCATGCACTGCTGTTCTGCGGTGAAAATGCATGGCGTCTGAACAAAATGACAACCGTCCATGAACTGATGCAGGAGCTCTGTACCGATCTCTGATGCTGTCCGGTTCTTTCTTCGTTTTGCTTTTTCCATACTGACATACAGCGGATTTTCTCTCCGCTGTATGTCAGTATTCTGTCGTCACATCTTCTCTCTCAATTTGATAGGTTTCCAGAAAAGAACGGTACTCCTTTTCGTCACGAATCACCATAATTTCTTCGAATTTTCCCGTCTCGAGGTTCTTAAAGCCGGCAACTTTCTCTCCCGTACAGATACTGCTTCGGATCATCGGCTTTTGGAGCAGCGGATTATAGGCTTCCGTCTTCTTTTTTTTGTGTCCAAACAGAAAAATCACCTCTCTTTCCTGATGTTGTTTTTATCATAACTGATTTTCCCATCCGGTACAAGAAAAATCTCATCACCGCATATTGCAGAACGGATTCCCTTGTGGTAGCATAATTCTTATCAAACTTCATAAGAGGTACTTATTATGGACATTAATTACGAACTTTACAAAGTTTTCTATTATGTGGCTACCACGCTCAGCTTTTCCGAAGCTTCCAAGCAATTGTTTATTTCCCAGTCCGCCGTCAGCCAATCTGTCAAGGTATTGGAGAAGAAACTGGGAATTCCCCTGTTTATCCGCAGCACCAAACGTGTTTCTCTAACTCCCGAGGGTGAGACTCTGCTGCGCCACGTAGAGCCCGCCATCAATCTGATTTCACGAGGTGAGGCACAGCTTGTGGAGGCCGGAACTCTTGGCGGAGGACAGCTGCGCATTGGCGCAAGCGATACCATCTGCCGCTATTTTCTTGTTCCCTATCTGAACCGCTTTCACCGCGCCTGGCCGAACGTTCATATCAAAGTAACAAACCAAACCTCAACCCAATGTGTGGATCTGCTGGAATCCGGGCAGGTGGATTTTATCGTAACCAATTACCCCAACTCCCATCTCTCCAGCCAGCTGACCATGACTCCGATTCACACTTTTCAGGATGTGTTTATCGCAAATGCAGAGTATTATCCTCAGCTGAAAGGGCAGCCGGTTCATCTTCGCGATCTGCAGAACTATCCAATCCTGATGCTGGAACGAAGGAGTACCACCAGCGAATTCCTTCACAGCCAGTTCCAGCGTTTCCAGCTGGATCTCGTCCCGGAAATTGAACTGGGGAGCAATGATCTGCTGATTGATCTTGCCAGCATCGGTCTTGGCATCGCATTTGTTCCGGATTATTGTCTTGCACGCGAAAATTCCGTATTCCGGCTCAATATTATAGAAGAACTTCCCCCGCGGCAGCTGGTCATCGCTCACAGTTCCCATCTTCCGATTCCGCAGGCTGCCAAAGAATTTAAGGAAATGCTCCTGGAATAACCGAAAAAACGGCACAGGCGTTTTGCCTGTGCCGTCTCTGGTCTGTCCGTTTTCTTTACTGCTCTGTTGCTTCCCCATTGTCTTCTTTTGCCGTCGGAACTCCTTCCGGCTGACTGATGTTGATATTCCGCGTTACCTTTGCATCATAGCTGTCTGCCCGCATAATTTCTGCCAGATCCACACCGGTAGCTTCTTTCATGGATTCAAACAGTTTCGCCATAACAACCGGAACATTTCCGGCAACCGATCCCACTCCACTGTCCTCACCGCCGCCGATGATGGTAATCTTATCGATCTGGCTAAGCGGCTCGGCAATCTTTCCAGCAATTTCCGGGAGAACCTTGATCATCATTTCCGCCATGGCAGCTTTGTTATAACGCTGATAAGCTTCCGCTTTCTTCTCCATACCTTCTGCTTCTGCCAGTGCCTGAGCGCGAATGGCAGCGGCTTCTGCTTCGCCCTTTGCCTTGATACCGATTGCTTCCTGCTCCATCGCATAGCGTTCTGCTTCTGCTTTAGCCTTGCGTGCCTCCGCTTCTTTCACTGTTTCAAACTGTTCTGCCTCCGCATTCTTCTGACGCTGATACAGTTCAGCCTCTGCTGCCTGCTGTTTTGCGTAGCGTTCTGCTTCCGCTTTTTTCTTAACTTCTGCCTCGAGAGCTTTCTCTGTTACATCAACCTGTCTGGCACGAAGCTCTACCTCACGCTCCTGACGTGCAATATTAGCATTTGCAGTGGTAACTTCAATCGCTTTTCTCTGCTCTTCTTCCTGAATTTTGTATGCGGCATCCGCCTCTGCCTTTTTGATGTCGGATTCTTTCTTCAACTCAGCGGACTTAATCGCCAGATCATTGTTTTTCTTGGCAATCTCTGTTTCCGCAAGTACCCTCTCATCATTGGCTTCTTTGTTGGCACGCGCCTGCGCAATTTTGATTTCCTTTTCCGAATTTGCTCTGGCGATTGCCGCTGATTTTTTGATTTTTACGATATTATCGATTCCAAGATTTTCGATCACCTGATTGGAATCCACGAAATTCTGCACATTGAAACTGATAATATCAAGTCCCATTGCTGCGAGATCCGGCTCTGCATTTTCCTTTACCAGCTCTGCAAATTTCTGCCGGTTGGAAACCATTTCTTCCAGCCGCATCCTGCCGACAATCTCACGCATATTTCCTTCCAGGACTTCCCGTGCCACCTTTGCTATGTATTCACTGTCTCTGTTCAGAAAGTTCTGAGCTGCCAGATAAAGTTTCTCCGGCTCATTTCCCACTTTAATATTAACCGCTGCATCGACCTGAATATTAATATAGTCGGCAGTCGGAACTGCATCACTGGTCTTAACGTCAATCGCAACCAGTTTCAGGCTCAATTTATCGAGACGCTCAAAAAACGGAATCTTGATACCGGCTTTTCCGATGAGAATTCTCTGACCTTTCTTAAATCCCGAGATAATAAATGCAGTATCCGGAGGTGCCTTCACATATCCGGAAGCTAATAGCCCCAGCAGCAAAATGACAAAAAGAAGTACAACAATCGGAATCAGATAATCCATTAGAAATCCCATACATTTTCTCCCTTCTTAAGCTATGATTCATTCTTTTTTGAAACTTTACGAGAATAATATAACATTTCGCGAATTTTGTGACAACAATATATTATTTACGTTTTTGTAAGAACTTATTTAAAAAAAGATACCGCTTATTCTTGACAGTTCCTTTTTCTTTTTTTTATAATAGAGAAGACGTCTGATGATTCAGACCATAAGAAAGGACAGATATTTATGTATCAGTTTGAAAAAATGGGAAAAAAACTCCTGGGTGAACAGATTGAGGAAGAATTAATGGACTACATTCTTCAGGAACCGGTATCTGTAGGAGAAAAAATACCCAATGAATTTGAACTTGCTTCCCGCTTCGGTGTCGGCCGCAGTACCATCCGGGAAGCGGTAAAAGGCCTCGTCTCAAAAGGTATCCTGGAAGTCCGCCGCGGGGACGGCACCTATGTAATCAGCACCAGCACCGTCATGGATGATCCGCTTGGCCTCTCCAAGCTTCAGGACAAATATACCCTGGCCCTCGAACTTCTGGATGTACGTCTGATGCTGGAACCCGAAATCGCAGCCCGTGCAGCTGAACTCGCAGATGAAAAAGACCGCCAGGAGCTGTTAGCTCTCTGTAATCTCACAGAGCAAACCTATCTGGAAGGAAAAAACCATATTCAATTCGATATCGATTTCCACACCTGCATCGCCAAATGTAGCAAAAACCGCGTCGTCGAGACCTTGATTCCCGTCATCAACACTGCAGTCATGACATTTGCCAATCTGACACACCGAATGCTCAAACAGGAAACCATCGATACCCATCGGGCTATCACAGATGCCATTTTAGCCCATGATTCCACCGGAGCGCGCTGTGCCATGATGATGCATCTGACCTATAACCGTCAGGCTCTGATGAAGCAATACCAGGAACATAAGAAGAAAGGGAATTCATCAGACAGTTCAAGCATTTCCTGAATCCAATCCCAGATTGTCACTTCGAAACAGGAGGAATTTTAGACAAAAATCCCTCCTCTTTTTTGTCTAAAAAAGAGAATCGTTTTAAATTCGTCATATGTTCTTGATTATTTTACGAGTTTTTGATATATTCCTCTCAGAAACATAAGACGTCTTATTTTTAAAAAGGAAAGCAGCAAAACAACGTGTATTCATCAGACATTTTCATGTAAGAAAGAGAGGTATTTACTTTATGAATGCGGAAGCTATCGCACTCAATCCAACGAGGCTGGTCATCGCAGCAGTCCTTGGTCTTGTTATCCTTTTGTTCCTGATTATCAAGTGTAAAGTACAGGCAATGATAGCCATCCTGGTGGGAGCGATTTCCATCGGACTGTTTGCAGGAATGCCGGCCCAGGACATTATCACAGCCGTCAACGACGGAATCGGAAATACGCTGAAAGGCATTGCTCTTCTGGTTGGTCTCGGTTCTATGTTCGGAGCAATTCTGGAAGTCTCCGGAGGAGCACAGACACTCGCCGTTTCCATGGTACGATGGTTCGGTGACAAAAAAGCTGCCTGGGCTCTTGGCATAACCGGCCTTGTCATTGCCATGCCGGTTTTCTTTGATGCAGGTCTGATCATCCTGATTCCGCTTGCATTTTCTCTTTCCAAGAGAACGAAACGTTCCTCTCTTTTCTATGCTATTCCCCTTCTGGCAGGTCTTGCGGTCGGACATGCCTTCATTCCCCCGACTCCCGGACCGGTTCTGGTTGCCAGCATGCTGAATGTAGAACTCGGATGGGTCATTCTGGTCGGTATCTTCTGCGGAATCGCAGCTATGATCGTCGCAGGACCGGTATGGGGTTCCATCTGCGGCAAAAAATATTACGTTCCTGTTCCGGAACGCATTGCCAGCCAGGAAGAAATTGACGAATCCAAACTCCCGAATTTCTGGGTAATCGTTGGTATTATTCTGATTCCTTTAGTACTGATTATTCTGGACTCCATCACCGGTGTTGTTCCAGCCTTAAGTTTCCTTCAGCCTGTATTCGGCTTTCTCGGTGAACCCTTTGTCGCACTTCTGATTGCCACAATTACAGCAATGCTTGTTCTCGGCCTGAAACACGGTTATTCCATGGACGAGCTGGAGAAGATCATGACCAAATCGCTGGAGCCTACCGGATTGATCCTTCTGGTAACTGCCTGCGGCGGTGTTCTCCGCTATGTGCTTCAATACTCCGGACTTGGCGATCTGATCGGAAATGCGGTAGCTGCAGCTTCCCTTCCTCTGGTCGTTCTCGCATTCCTTGTAGCTGCCCTGGTTCGAATCTGTGTTGGTTCAGCCACAGTTGCAATGACCATGGCTGCCGGCATTGTAGCCGCCATTCCCGGAATTTCAGAACTCTCTCCCCTCTATCTTGCCTGTGTAACCGCAGCGGTAGCAGGAGGTGCAACGGTATGTTCTCACTTTAACGACTCCGGTTTCTGGCTGGTAAAATCTCTGGTTGGAATGGATGAAAAAACAACTTTGAAAACCTGGACAATCATGGAAACGCTCGTGGGTGCAACCGGTTTTCTGGTAGCACTTGTAATTTCCTTCTTCGCATAAAGTGCGAAATCTGTTATGATAAAAACAGCAATATGGAAACCTGAGAAAGCAGCCATTTTCAAAGGAAAATGAGCGGATCTCGAATGTTTTTCGGAATTTCATATATTATATTTCAGGAGGTATCACATATGTGTCAATTAACAAGTCAAAAAATGCGTCAGCTGGCTCCCGAACTGGATCCGCTGAGAATCGGTACCGGATGGAAACCGGAAGATCTTTCCAAGCCTCAGGTGATCGTGGAAAGCACCTACGGTGACAGTCATCCGGGCAGCGGTCATCTGAACCTGCTGGTAGAAGAAGTCCGCAAAGGAATTGAAGAAGAAGGAGGATACGGCGCACGCTACTACTGCACAGACATCTGCGATGGTGAAAGTCAGGGAACAGACGGAATCAATTTCAGCCTTGCAAGCCGAGAAATGATCGCCAATATGATTGAGATTCACGCAAATGCCACTCCTTTCGACGCAGGCGTTTATCTCGCCAGCTGTGACAAGGGTATGCCGGCCAATCTGATGGGACTTTTCCGCGTGAACATTCCCTCCGTCGTAGTTCCCGGCGGTACAATGAATGCAGGACCTGATATGCTCACCCTGGAACAGCTTGGGATGTACAGTGCCAGATATCAGAGAGGAGAAATCAACGAAGATACACTCAACTGGGCTAAACACAATGCCTGCCCAAGCTGCGGTGCCTGTTCCTTCATCGGAACTGCATCCACCATGCAGATTATGGCAGAAGCCTTAGGCCTTGCTCTGCCGGGCAGCGCTCTGATGCCGGCCACCAGCCCCGACCTGCTCTCTTTTGCCAGAGAAGCCGGCCGTCAGGCAGTCCGCCTTGCTTCCATGGACCATATGCTTCCAAGTGACATCGTGACAATGGACAGTTTTGAAAATGCGATTCTGGTTCACGCAGCAATCTCCGGAAGCACGAACTGTCTCCTTCATCTTCCTGCGATTGCCCATGAACTTGGTATTGAAATTACCGGTGATACTTTTGATCGCCTTCACCGCGGTGCCAGATATCTTCTGGACGTTCGTCCGGCAGGCCGCTGGCCTGCAGAGTGTTTCTACTATGCAGGCTGTGTTCCGGCAATTATGGAAGAGATTCGTGATCATCTCCATCTCGATGTGATGACCGTCACCGGAAAAACCCTGGGAGAAAATCTGGATGAACTAAAAGCAAACGGTTTCTATGACCGCTGTCAGAAATGGCTGGAAGAATTCAATGAACGCTACTGCTGTCATCTTACCAGAGAAGATATCATCCGTCCCTATGACAAAGCCATCGGATGTGACGGAAGCATTGCTATTCTTCGAGGTAACTTAGCTCCCGAAGGCGCTGTAATCAAACATACCGCCTGCCCGAAAGAAATGTTCCAGGCCGTGCTCCGCGCAAGACCTTTTGACAGTGAGGAAGAATGTCTGGATGCCGTTCTGAAACACAAAGTGGAAAAAGGCGACGCAGTCTTCATCCGCTACGAAGGTCCAAAGGGAAGCGGTATGCCGGAAATGTTCTATACCTCTGAGGCAATCAGCAGTGAT
>JAQYOA010000177.1 GCA_028727605.1 Lachnospiraceae bacterium | reverse complement strand
GGAAGTGCTGGAAAAATACGGACAGAGAGTGGACAAACCGGAGGATGCAGATGTGGCGCTGGTATTTGTGGAAAGCCCGTCCTGCAACCCGTATTCCGTGGAAGATCTGGAAAAAGGTGGAAACGGATACCTTCCCGTTACCCTGCAGTACCGTCCCTATACTGCGGTAAACGCAAGAGAAGAAAGTATTGCCGGAGGGGATTTCCGGGAGAATTTTACAAACAGAAGTTATCGCGGAAAAACCAATATCGCCTATAACGAAGCGGATTTGGACAATATTCTTTCCTGCCGTGAGGCAATGGGAGAGAAACCGGTGATTGTGTGTGCGACGGTTCATAACCCGATGGTAATGCATGAATTTGAACGGGAGGCAGACGGTATCATCGCTGAGTTCGGCGTGTCAAAAGCGGCTGTGCTGGACGTGGTATTCGGAGAGTATAATCCGACAGGACGCCTGCCGATCCAGATTCCGAAAGATATGGAGACTGTGGAAGCACAGAGCGAAGATAAAGGGCTTGATATGGAACCCTATACGGACAGCGAGGGTCATGTATACGATTACGGCTACGGAATGAACTATGAGGGTGTGATTAAGAAATAAGTGCATTGTATCATTTTGTGCATGTTTTGTTTCAAAGGAGCTATGGAAACACAGGATATCCTTTTGTATAATGCTGGAAAAGCTGTGTCTTACAATTACCACAGAGGAGGTTATTTCAAAAATGATAGTTCCAAAGTATTATGAGGATCTGGAGCATCTGCATGTGAATACGATGCCCAACCGCGCTTACTATATTCCGGCATCCGGGAGAATGGATTGTCTGGTGGAGAACAGAGAGGCATCGGATCGTTTCTTTCTGCTTTCCGGTGAGTGGAAATTTTCCTATTTTGACAGTATTTATGAGGTAAAAGATGCGTTTTACGAGGAAGGATATGACGTATCAGAGTTTGAGAATGTTCAGGTGCCGGGTGTATGGCAGAATTACGGCCATGACAGACATCAGTATACAAACACCAGATATCCGTTCCCGATGGATCCGCCTTTTGTGCCGCATGAAAATCCCTGCGGGGCTTATGTAAAGCAGTTTACTTACTGCAAAAATCCGGATGCACCCGCCGTATTTCTGAATTTTGAGGGAGTGGACTCCTGCTTTTATGTATGGATGAACGGAAGCTTTGTGGGATACAGTCAGGTGTCTCATTCTACCAGCGAGTTTGATGTGACGGAACTTATGAGAGACGGAGTCAATACGCTTGCAGTTCTGGTTCTGAAATGGTGTGACGGAAGCTATCTGGAGGATCAGGACAAATTCCGTATGAGCGGTATTTTCCGTGATGTTTATCTGCTCGCCCGTCCGGAAAGAGGAATCCGCGACTATTTTGTGAAGGCAGTCCCGACGAAGGATTATAAGGGCGGAACAGTAGAGATTTGCTTCTCCTGGCAGAAGGAGGAGCCGACAGAGGCAAAAGCAGAACTCTGGACAGCAGAGGGAACCAAAATTGCCGAAGCAGCGGTAACCGATGGAAAGGTTTCTATGGAAGTTGCGGATGCACGTTTGTGGAATGCAGAGGATCCTTATCTGTATACGTTAGTGCTGATAACGGAAAAAGAAGTGATTACCGATCATGTGGGCATTCGGGAAATTCATGTGAAAAACGGAGTGCTTTACATCAATGGCGTTAAGGTGAAATTTCACGGAACAAACCGTCATGACAGCGATCCGAAAACCGGTTTTGCCATCAGCCGAGAGCAGATGATGAAAGACCTGACGGTTATGAAACAGCATAATATCAATGCAATCCGTACCAGTCATTACCCCAACGCGCCGGCATATTACCAACTTTATGACCGCCTTGGATTTTATGTGATTGACGAGGCAGATAATGAGAGTCACGGAACGGCAAATGTTTATAATCCGGCTTCGGATTGGGAGAGCTGTGTAAAGCGGTGGAATGAGGCGATTGCGGACAATCCGGCCTTCACTGCGGCAACAGTAGAC
>JAQYOA010000176.1 GCA_028727605.1 Lachnospiraceae bacterium | reverse complement strand
CGTTTCGGCGAGCCGGTTGTTCCGGATTTTGAAATTCCTTATCATACAGAAATTATGGAGTCTTTTGACGGCATTGATCTGGACAGCGCACGTGAAGTTGCCGGAAACGGTTTCTATTATCTGATGGGAGATATTGCTCGTCTGCACTCCGCTGTTATTTCCTATGCAAGAGACTTTATGATTGACCGTGGATTCACATACTGTGTTCCGCCTTTTATGATTCATGGAAATGTTGTAAACGGTGTTATGAGTTTTGCAGAGATGGAATCCATGATGTATAAGATCGAAGGGGAAGATCTGTATCTGATCGGAACCAGTGAGCATTCCATGATCGGTAAATTCATTGACAGCATTATTCCGGAAGAAAAACTTCCGCTGACACTTACCAGCTATTCTCCCTGCTTCCGTAAGGAAAAGGGAGCTCACGGAATTGAAGAGCGCGGTGTATACCGGATTCACCAGTTTGAAAAACAGGAAATGGTTGTAGTATGTAAACCGGAAGACAGTATGATGTGGTATGACAAACTTTGGAAGAATACCGTTGATCTGTTCCGCTCTTTGGATATTCCGGTGCGTACTCTGGAGTGCTGCTCCGGAGATCTTGCTGATCTGAAAGTGAAATCCGTGGATGTGGAAGCATGGTCCCCGCGTCAGAAGAAATATTTTGAGGTCGGCAGCTGTTCCAATCTGGGAGATGCACAGGCAAGAAGACTGAAAATCCGTGTAAATGGTGAAAATGGAAAGTATCTTGCGCATACTTTAAATAATACCGTAGTTGCTCCGCCGCGTATGCTGATTGCATTCCTTGAGAATAATCTGAATGCAGATGGTACGGTGAACATTCCGGAGCCCCTTAGAATGTACATGGGCGGTAAGGAAAAATTAATTCCGAAGCACACAAAATAAAGTGGAATGTGGGAAAATACAGTGATCTGGCAAACATCTTTGATTTGTCAGATGCTGCATTATGTAAATTTATTATGTAAATAAAAAGGGAGGTGTTCTTTATGCATGTTTATCTGAAATCGATAGGATTCTCAAAAATAGAGAATACAAAAGAGCAGGAGGCAATTATCCGCGATGTAATTCAAAACTGTGATACAAAGAAGGTAGTGGAGAATAAAGAACACCGCCTGTTTGCAGAATTCTCAAAAGAGTATGCTTATGACTGCGGTATTACGGTCTGCGGAGAATATGATGAGAATGATGAGTTTCACATGGAGTATTATTATCCTTATTATAAAGGAGGCCAGATTACCTCCTATGAGGATGTTGCGATTGAGCGCCATGCGGGCAAAGAATCCTTTGCGGGAGCCTGTGACGATATACGCCTTGGAATCACCATGATTTTTTATCTGATTAATGCCGCAGATTATCTGAATATGGAAGAGAGTGAGTTGTTTCACCAGATCCATCCCTCTTTAACGTTGTCCGCACTTGCGAAAGAGGGAACCATCATTATGCCGGTAAAAAAGGATCCCGACCAGGCGGAAAAAGACAAACTTATCGCAAAGCAGAAAAATTCTTTGATTGAGGCAGCAAGGGACGGAGATGAGGATGCCATTGAAAGTCTGACTATGGAAGACATCGATACGTATGCAATGATTTCCAGAAGAATTGTAAATGAAGATGTTTTTTCGATTGTAGAGAGTTATTTCATGCCTTGCGGGCTGGAATGTGATCAGTATAATGTTATGGGTGAAATCACAGATGTTAATACCACAGTAAATTCCCTCACCGGGGAAAAGCTGTATCAGATGGGATTGATCTGCAATGATGTTCCTTTTGATGTCTGCATCAACGAAAAAGATCTCTATGGAGAGCCGGCTGTGGGCAGACGTTTCAAAGGTCTGATCTGGCTGCAGGGAATGCTGGAGTATTAACCTGAAATGCCGGATTTCCGGCTGAAACGATTTATTCTTGAAAAACAGACAGAAATGTAGTATGATAGTTTCGTCTCGACGTGAGAAAGCGTCGGATGGGTCCTGTTAGTTTAATGGATAAAACAAGCGCCTCCTAAGCGCTAGCTGTGGGTTCGATTCCCGCACGGGACGGTTGATAAAAAAAGCGGTAATGATTAGCAGAAAATGCTGTGTCATGAGCCGCTTTTTTCTGTTCTATGAGATAAAAAAGGCAGGAAAAGAAAACGAATCAAACAGGCTGTTTGAGGATGAGGAAGCCATTATTAAAATGGTGGATGCTAATCTGCAAAGAGAGCGGATTAGTTACAGTGAAAAAAAGAATAATTACCTCTGTTTTTTCTCATGATTATCTGGTAATATTAGAGCAAACAAATTTATTTTATAAGGAAGAAATACAATGGCAAAAGAAAAAAACAAAGCAAGCGTTAATAACGTCTATCGGCTGGAAGGCCGTGTTCCTGTCATGAAAGCCATTCCGTTCGGCTTTCAGCATGTTCTGGCAATGTTTGTGGCAAATGTCACACCGCTCATCATTATTGCAGGTGTTGCCGTATACAACGGACAGGCATTTACACAGGTGGAAACAGCACAGTTGATTCAGAACTGCATGCTCATCGCAGGAATCGGTACATTGATTCAGCTTTATCCAATCTGGAAGATCGGATCCGGGCTTCCCATCGTGATGGGACTTAGTTTTACGTTCCTTGCAGCATGTCTTGCATCTGCATCGCAGGATTACGGATATATGATTGGTGGTATTATTGTTGGCGGATGTATAGAAGGAATTCTGGGTCTTACCGCAAAATACTGGAGAAAAATTATTCAGCCAATCGTAGCTGGATGCGTGGTTACATCCATCGGTCTCAGTATCCTGAATGTCGGCGTCTCTTCTTATGCGAGTTCTGCAAAATATGAGGTCGGTGCGTGGCAGAATCTTCTTGTCGCTACCATTACACTGGCAGCCTGTCTTGCATTCCATGTATTTGCAAAAGGCGTGTTAAAACAGCTCAATGTATTATTTGGACTGATTGTCGGATATATTGTTGCGATTGGCTTTGGAATGATTGATTTTTCCGCAATGAAAGATACGATTTCCCAGCTCGGAGTATTTGCTTTCCCACGTTTATTTGCGTACACTCCGAAATTCGATATTGGTATTATTATCTCATTTGTGATCGTGTTCCTGGTATCTGCGGTTGAGACGATCGGTGACACAACAGCGGCATGTACCGGTGCGCTTGGAAGAGATATTACGGATGAGGAGGTCAGCGGTTCTCTGGCAGTGGATGGTTTCGTATCTGCTATTGCCGGCGGTGTATTCGGAGTATCCCCGATCACATCATTCAGTCAGAATGTGGGTCTTCTGAAAATGACAAAGGTTGTCAACCGTTTTACGATCATGTTCGGTGCACTCCTTTTGATCCTCGGCGGTCTGTTCCCGCCGATCGGAGCGTTTTTATCCACACTTCCGGACTGCGTGCTCGGTGGCTGTACCGTCATCATGTTCGGTTCCATCGTTGTTGCCGGATTCGAGATGATCGCAAAAGTCGGCTTCAACCACAGAAATATGATTATCGTCGCAACGTCTCTCTGTGTGGGTGTCGGCGTAACGCAGGTGGAAGGATTCTTCTCCGGTCTGCCGTCCATTTTCAATGATATTTTCGGATCCAATATGGTTGCGGGCGTATTCGTGATTGCACTGGTATTGAGCCTGGTGCTTCCGGAGAATATGGAGATTGAGGAATAGAGAAAGAAAACATTACATTCTGAAATAAGTAATAGCGAGACAGTTTTGGCTGCCTCGCTATTCTTCTACGTTGTTGCCGATATTTCCCTAAACTCCAAGCCAAATACGAAGTATTCCAAGAAAAGGTATGTAAGCATTATGAAGATGAAAGGCTGGTATAAAGTAATTAAAGATGAAGAGTATTTCAAGGAATTCTTAGGTATATTCTCAGAATTTCATGATTATAGAATTACTCATATAGAATACGATTTTGAAAAGAATCATTTAATGCTCTATCTTCGATATGATACGGATGAAGAAGGGGCAGTTCTGAAATTTGTCAATGTGAAGGATATGCATATTTGTCCTTGCGATGACTATGAAATTTCCTGGTTATGTGGATCAGGATTAAAATTGACACCATCAAATTCAATTTTCTGGTATAACGTTGATGACGAGGACAATATTGAGGAGATAAAGAAAGATGAAAAACTGACCTGGATAGAAGCAGAACAAATAATTTTTGCATGGCTGGATAAAAACAATCAGGTTGCGCCATTAACGGATGAGCAATTAAATCCGGTCTGGAAAATGTTAAATTACGAAACAGGGAAATATGATTCAGTCCGGGAACATTTCCGGGTATTTGAAGTGTAGAAAGCTTGAGTCATTCGATGTAAAAGCAAGAAAAAATAATGCATTTGCGGTCAATTTGTCATCGACAGTTGACCGCAAGCACGGTATAATAGATGTAGATCTAATAAGAAAATCAAATAATCATTACTGTAGAATGTCAAGTAATGGTAGTTATCATTTATATATGGAAGGAACAGGTTGGCTTTATCCTAATGGTGGAAAATCAACCATTTTTCCACTCGAACTGTAATTTTCAGATGAAAACAGGTTTTCTTATCTTTTCTGAAATTGACAGAAAAAGCAGTAGAATCAAGGCTTTGAATGACTTTGATTGCCATAGGATATAAGCAGTTTTCTGTACCAGGACGAACTCATAAGCGCTAGCTGAGGGTTCGATTCCCACACGGGACGGTTAATAAAAAAGCGGTAATGATTAGCAGAAAATGCTGTGTCATGAGCCGCTTTTTTCTATTTTATGAGATAAAAAAGGCAGGGAAAGAAAACGAATCAAACAAGCTGTTTGAGGGTGAGGAAGCTATTATTAATGAGTTTAAGGTTACGTTAAGGTTCTTACCATCGTACATTAAGACTTTCTTGCTATATTTTAGGCATAGAAAACAAAGAGCTGCTTTTTGAAAGATAAAAGAAAAAGGAGGAATCAAGATGGGAACCTGGAATCGTAAGGAATTAAAGGAAAAAGCCAAATGCAGGTTGAAAGCCAATTACTGGAAATCAGTGTTGGTCGGTATGCTCACGTTACTGATCGTAGGAAGCGCATCGGGCATATCAGGAGTTACATCAGGAACAAGTTCGTCAGCGTCATCAGAAATGGCAGGCAGTACATTTATGGGAGGAATCACACAGATTCCGATGGCAGGCATAATCGCAATTGTATTTTTTGCATTCGCTTTTGTTTTGATTTTCATGGTGATTGCAGTCGCTTTGCAGGTACTGGTGTGCAACCCAATGGAAATCGGATGCAATCGGTTCTTCTATAAAAATCTGGAAGGGAATGCAGAAGTCAAAGAAGTGTGCTATGCTTTTGACAGAGGTTACAAAAATAGTGTGAAGGTCATGTTCTTCCGAGGTTTATATACGACACTCTGGTCACTTCTGTTCATCATTCCTGGTATCGTAAAGGCGTATGAGTATAGCATGATCCCATATATTCTGAGTGAAAATCCAAATATGGATAAGAAGGAAGTGTTCGCTCTGAGTAAACAGATGATGAGTGGAAATAAATGGAAAGCATTTGTGCTTGATCTTTCATTTATTTTGTGGGATATCCTTGGGGCATGTACATTCGGT
>JAQYOA010000175.1 GCA_028727605.1 Lachnospiraceae bacterium | reverse complement strand
GTTCCATTCAGAGTTTATATAGCAAATACTTACTTTTACTACTCTTATTGACCATTTTACAAGTTGATGCGCACACCATGTGCCTGGTTATAAAGTAACCAACTTATAAAATTGAGCTTTTAACTCAATCAATACGCCAACTGCTCTGAATGACTCAGATCGTTGGTCTGAGAAAATATTTGCATGGAAACTCTAAATCTGAACCTGTTCTTCCATGACTGCTTGGTAATTCGTTTTTATTCTTTCTGTCTGCAGCCATTTCTCCTGCATCTGAGGTAAAAGCAAAACGATAAGCCGGGTTATGTCGCGTGTAATCATCTATCCAGGAGTACTGTCGCCAGTACCCTCAAGCGACCCACCTGAAAACGTGACGGGCAGCCACAATTGTTTTCTGTTCGGTCTTGCTTCGGATGGGGTTTACATGGCTTCCCCTGTTACCAGGAGAACGGTAGTCTCTTACACTGCCTTTCCACCCTTACCAGAAATAAATTCTGGCGGTATCTCTCTGTTGCACTGTCCCTGGAGTCACCTCCGCCGGACGTTATCCGGCATCCTGCCCTGTGAAGCCCGGACTTTCCTCACCTGACCCCTTTCGGTTCCGTCAGCCGCGATTACATGTCTTACTTTCACATCGATGCATAAGAAATGTTTCAAACAATTATATATTCTATCATGAATTTTCTCTGATGTCCAGTTTCATTTTTTACTGAAATTACACATCAAAACAGCTTCCGCCGATAAACTCCCGAAGAATTGAGTTCTGCGGGATATCCTCACTTGGAACTCCCACAAAATAATCCAGAAACTTCAGCAGCCGCTTTGCTTCCTGATACTCCGGTTCCTCTTCTCTGATCTGAAACAAAAGAGGCTCCGCGTACAGCTTCAGCACGGATAATTCATACACAAGAGCTGAATTAAACATTGCATCCGCACTTTCCTGATTTGGAAAAATATTGCGGTCTTCCCCTCTGCGGACAGACGGCCACATCGCAATCGTTTCTTTTGCTGATGTAGCTCTGGTACGGTTGTCACGCACCATTCTTCGAATCAAACGTCCGTCTGTCGTGGCAATTCGATTGTGTTCATCCACATTCAGCTGTGTAAGCGCACTGATGTAAATCCGGAATTTACTTTCCGACGGAAGAGACCAGGTAAGTTTTTCATTCAGTCCGTGAATTCCTTCCAGGACAAGTACATCCTCTGCCCCCATCTGAATAAAATCACCTTTGTACTCTCTCTTTCCGGTCTTGAAATTAAATCTCGGAAGTTCTACCCGCTCACCCGAAAGAAGACGTCTCATATCACTGTTAAACAGTTCAATATCCAGCGCTTCCAGGCATTCAAAATCGTACTCTCCGTTCTCATCCCTGGGCGTCTTCACCCGATCCACGTAATAATTATCCAGACTGATGGGATGAGGCCGCATCCCGCGGGAGGAAAGCTGAACGGACAAACGATTGCAGAAAGTAGTCTTTCCCGAAGAGGAAGGGCCTGCAATCAGAATAAACTTCACGCTCGGCCGTTCCGCAATCTGTTCCGCAATTTTCGCAATTTTCTGCTCCTGCAATGCCTCGGCAATCAAAATCATCTGACCGATATTTCCCTTGCTGATTCTCTCGTCCAGATCCGCCACCGTCTCGATTCCCATCCGCTCGCCCCAACGTGCCGCCTCCTGCTGAACTTGGAAAATTTTGGGCGAAGGATTCAGCGAAGGAACCACATCCGGCTGTTTTCTTCCCGGCATCTGAAGGATAACACCCTCATCGTAAAGGTACAGCTCAAAATATTTCAGATAACTGGTGTCAGAAACCATAAATCCATAAAAATAATCGGTAAAATCGCCAATGCTGTATACATTGACTTTGGACACTCTCCGATACCAGAACAGACGCTCTTTGTCATGCATTCCAAGCGTTCGGAACAGTTCCCGGGCCTCATGAGTATCCATACTTTTCTTCATAATCGGAATTTTTTCTTCCACCAGCTGTTTCATATAAGCCTTGACTTCTTCCAGAAACTCCTGGTTCAGGGTAATGTCCCCGTCAATTGTGAAGTAAAAACCGGATCCTGCTGAGAAATTCAGTACTACCTTGCGGATATTATCCCGTCCGCCTACATGATATACTGCCTTCAAAAATAACAGTGTCATACTGCGCCGATAGGTCTTATGGCCGATTTCATCATTCGTCGTGACAAAAGTAATCTCACAGTCTTTCTTTAATCGTTTATGAAGCTCTCTCAGTCTTCCGTTTACTGTGACAAGAACAATCGGATACCTGGACTCCTCTTCAAACGATCGGACAATCTCCCGGTACATGGTTCCCTCCGGGTATTCATACTGCTTTCCATCAATTGTAACATGGCAAATTCTTTTTTCCATTCTCAACCTGCCTTTCCCAGACGATACCATATGCGTAGTCGGACCTGACTTCTACTGATAGTATGCCAGCGCGCGCCGGATCCATTCCTCTTTTTTTCTCAGTTCTTCCATCCGCATACGCGCCTTTTCACTTTCTGTTTTTAAAAGCTGTCCAAGCAGTCCCTGCACAAGGGATTCTTCCCGCAGAAGGAATTCTTTTAAAACCGGATGGCGTTTTGCAAGAAGAACGGGACCGTAAAGCAATTCCTCCCCGGAAGGCATTTCTCCTTTTTCTCCCGGAACAGCCCGTATAATCGGATAATACTTCCCATCCTCCTCCACGAAATCTTCCTCTGCTATATGAAAACTATTTTGAAAAAGCCAGAATCTCACGCGATCCACATCCGACTGCGGTTCCAAGATCAATTCGGAAAAACCAGGGAGCAGGGATCTTCCTTCGGACAGGATCCGGATTGTCAGACCTCCGCCCATCCCGGCAATCAGAAGAGAATCTCCCTCTCCGGCACGAAGAGATGATAATCCGTCTGAAAGTCTTGTTTCTATGTAAGCGTCCAGCTGATGGGACGCGATATTCTCACGGGCTCTGGACAGCGGTCCCTGATTCACATCCATGGCAATTGCAGCGGGAATTCTCCCCTGTTCTGCCAGATAAATCGGCACATATGCGTGATCGGTTCCAACATCGACCAGACGGAAAGACGGTGTCACCATCGCTGCAACCGCTGTAAGCCTTTTGGATAACTGCATGCCCTTTCCTTCTCTTTCTTAATCCAGATAATCTTTCAATTTGCGGGAACGGCTGGGATGACGAAGTTTTCGCAGCGCCTTTGCCTCAATCTGACGGATCCGTTCACGGGTGACATTAAACTCTTTTCCCACTTCTTCCAGTGTTCTTGCACGTCCGTCATCCAATCCAAAGCGAAGACGCAATACCTTCTGCTCTCTCTCTGTCAGCGTGCCAAGCACATCTTCCAGCTGCTCTTTCAGCATCGTAAATGCTGCTGCATCAGCAGGAACCGGAACATTGTCATCCTGAATAAAATCACCCAGATGACTGTCTTCCTCCTCGCCGATCGGTGTCTCCAGAGAAACCGGCTCCTGGGAAATTTTCAGAATTTCACGCACACGCTCCACAGACATGTGCATTTCCTCTGCAATCTCTTCCGGTGTAGGTTCACGCCCAAGCTCCTGAAGCAGCTGACGGGAAACGCGAATCAGTTTGTTGATTGTCTCGACCATGTGTACCGGAATACGAATGGTACGTGCCTGATCGGCAATCGCTCTTGTGATTGCCTGACGAATCCACCAGGTTGCATAGGTGGAAAATTTATACCCTTTCCGATAATCAAATTTTTCCACTGCCT
>JAQYOA010000174.1 GCA_028727605.1 Lachnospiraceae bacterium | reverse complement strand
AGGAGCTGGATGAGGCTCAGGCAGGTGATAACATTGGTGCGTTGCTTCGTGGTGTTCAGAGAACTGAGATCGAAAGAGGACAGGTTCTGGCTAAACCGGGTACTGTTCACTGCCATACCAAATTTACCGCTCAGGTATACGTTCTGACTAAAGACGAGGGTGGCCGTCATACTCCGTTCTTCAACAACTATCGTCCGCAGTTCTACTTCCGTACAACTGACGTTACAGGTGTTATCACTCTGCCGGAAGGCACTGAGATGTGCATGCCTGGTGATAACGTAGAGATGACCATCGAGCTGATCCACCCGATCGCTATGGATCAGGGTCTTACCTTCGCTATCCGTGAAGGTGGACGTACTGTAGGATCAGGCCGTGTTGCTACTCTGATTGACTAATTTGTACGAATAGATCTTGTTTCATAATTAGCTGATAAGATTCCCCACAATCTGAAAAGATTGTGGGGTTTTTTATAAAAAAATATCATTTAAATCGGAAAAGAAAGGGGAAGAAAGAGATGGATTATTCTTACAAAAACCTGAACTATCATAAACGTGGTATCACAGAGAATGTCCTCATTAAAATTGTGGGGAATGACTACCAAATGGCTGCAGAAAAGAGCGAGGAGTATATCTCCAGAACCATATCTCTGAAAACTGCCGAAGAGGTCAGCCAGACCGATTCCTGTCCGATTGTAGGAAGAGAAGAACTGCGTCCTGTACTGGCTGCACTGCAGGAACATATTCCGGGACTGCGTGCGCGTCAGACCCAGATCGGCACCGCACTTTCCACCACAGAATCCGATCAGATTACAGAGGAGGATGCAGATTTTCTGATTGCGTGCGGATCCATTGCCTATGCGGCCGCTTCCTGCACAAAAGAAACCAGGAATCTGCTGCTGTCCAGAGGGATTCTGCCGTTGATTGCCAAGGAGCCGCTCGCAGAGGGAACATTTCTTTTTCTGGAGGGAATCCGTACGTCTCTGAAAAACGGGGATAATGAGCTGAAGGCCTATCTGGTGAGAGAAAAGCTGGAGCCGATTTCCGTGAGCATTTGTCTGGATGGAGACGAAGATCTTTCGGCAGTATTATCATAAGGAAACGGGAGTAAAGAGGACGGGATCAAAAATGCAGGCTTATTTATTTGTACACTTTACAGGCGAAGAAAAAGACGGAGAACAGATTTATTTTTCTGTGAGCCGCGATGGTTTGAACTGGGAAGACTTAAATGAAGGCAAATTGATTCTGCGCTCCCGGATCGGCACAGGGGGTGTGCGGGATCCTTACCCGGTACGGCATCCCAAAACAGGAAAAATCTATCTGATCGCAACGGATCTGCGGATTGAGGCCGGATATGGATGGGATGCGGCACAGTATGAGGGAAGCCGTGATCTGATTGTATGGGAATCGGAGGATCTGGTACACTGGTCAAAAGAGCGTGCCTGCAGAGTAGGAATCGAAGGTGCGGGTTGTGTGTGGGCACCGGAAGCCATCTACGACGAGGAGAAAGAAGCATTTCTCGTATTCTGGGCATCCATGGTCAAAGCACCTGGGGAGGAACAGCCGAAACAGAGAATTTATGCCGCTTATACCAACGATTTTTGTGATTATTCAGAGGCGTTTGTTTATATTGAACGGGCGCAGCATGTGATCGACACAACGATGATAAAAGCGAAGGAAATGTATTATCGGATTTCGAAGGATGAGACAAATAAATGTCTGATTCTTGAGAGGAGCTCTTCTCTGATGGGAACCTTTATCCAGATTGCTTCCCCGTTCCTGGAGCAGCTGACAGGAGTTGAAGGGCCGGAATGCTATCCGATGCCGGACAAGGAATCCTGGTGTCTGATCGCAGATCAGTTTGCAGAAGGGAAAGGATATCTTCCCTTGCTCACAAACGATCTGGGAAGCGGAGCGTTCCGGATTCCGAAAAGAGAAGAGTATGATTTGGGAAAAACCAAAAAGCGTCATGGAGGTGTGCTTTTGATCTCTGAAGAAGAATATGAGCGTCTGAGAAAAGCAACCTGGTGATTGCCGGGTATTTCGGGTATGTGGGATTTCTATGGAGCTGATGCAAATAGATGAGTCATTGTCTGTTTTGCATCAGCTCCTTTCTTTTATCATCGTCAGAGCTGCTGTGGGAAAATTCCCGCAGTAAGTATTGCATGGGCAGGGACAGAGGAACGTTTTTTCGATAAATAAATCCGATATCCAGAGACGGAGAGTCAAAAAGCGGAACTGCTGTCACATGTTCATGCCAGAACAGCTGAAGATTTCCCTGGGGAAGCAGACTGATCCCTTCTTCGAATGCCACTGCACTGATGATGGATTCCACCCGTGCAGTGCGGAGAATGCGGGGATGAATACCGGCATTGCGGAACAGTTCTTCACACAGATGATAGATGGAAGTATAGGGATTCATCAGGAGAAAGTTTTCATCTGCAATTTCGGAGAGAGAAACGGAAGTCCTTCCGGCAAGAGGATGTGAGGATGGAAGCAGCACCGATAACGTGTCAGAGGCAATCGGGAGAAAGCGGTACTGCGAGGGGGAGAGTGAGGCGCAGATTCCTTTTGCATTGAGTGAATCCAAATCTCTGGATTTTAGCAGGTAACTGCGTCCGATGATCAAATCATAGCGATCACTGCACAGGCCTTCAAGGAGTTCCGGTTCTTCCGCTTCCGAGATTGTCAGTTGGATGGTGGGATATTTCTCCTGAAAATTTTTCAGCCGACCGGTCAGATGATATTGAGTGAGAACAGGAAGGGTGCCGATGCAAAGTTTTTGTCCCAGTTCTGTCTGATAGTTTCGTATGTGGAGAAGAGCCTGATGATAGGTTCTGGAAAGAAGCAGTGCTTCCTGAAGAAACATCTCACCGGCCGGAGTCAGTACAGCCTTTCGGTGTCTGCGGTCAAATAAAACAAGATCCAGTTCCCGCTCCAGCTTTTGGATCTGCTTGGATACACTGGACTGAGTCATATGGAGCGTTTCCGCGGCGTCAAAGAAAGTATCGCATTTTGCGGCAGCCAGAAAACAGTCAATTTGTTCAAACGTCATTTGATCCCTCCTCTTTTGCAGATCGAACTTCTATGTGTATCTTGCAGGCGTTCAGCCTGAATAGAAATAATTCCGTTTCGGAATCTATTATACCAGAAAAAGAATTAATTCGCTATTGGAAAGATTATATGATCAAAGTATACAGGAGGAGATTTAACAATGAATCATCGTACAGAGATTTTGGATTTGAGGACAGCACTTACGGTGCTGGGACAGATGCAGGGGCAGCTGTTGGAAACGGATGTGCCGGTAAACCCTTCGGCGGAACTTTCCGGTGTATACCGCTACGTGGGAGCCGGCGGTACCGTACAGCGCCCGACTAATTCGGAGGGACCGGCAATGCTTTTTCATCGAATCGAAGGTTTTGAAGATGCAAAGGTTGCAATCGGTGTCGTAGGGACCAG
>JAQYOA010000173.1 GCA_028727605.1 Lachnospiraceae bacterium | reverse complement strand
CGAAAAAGCCCGCAAACTCTACATACTTATATCCGATTTTTGCAACCTGCTCCAGCGTATAAGCCAGATCCTTCTCCGTAAAATCCCGTACACTGAATAACTGAAGACCATATTCCATACAACAACACCCTCCTACTTTTTTGTTTTCTTTTTCCCTTCAGGCCAAAAATTCCGCAAATTTTTCCTCAAACGCTGCATGCTTTCGCATGCCTTCCGGATGCCCCAGTTCTTCCGCCTTCCGGTAACAATCTGCAATAAAACGAGCCTGTTTTCTGATCACATGCCTGCTCAGGATCTTCATTTTCCCGGAAAGCATTTCCAGGGATACATTTCCCTGATAGTAATAATAAAGCTGAAGATACCTTCGTTCCACATCCTCAAACGGACAAAACTCATAGTTCAGGGAAATATGCAGTTTTGGCGCTTCCCTTTCCGACGGCTCATTCAAAAGCTCTTTCAAATCATAGTAAAGCAGATCATCATCGATCTTTTTCAGAAGCATCTGTTCTTCGTCTGACAAGGTACTTCCGAGGAACCATTGATAAATCACATCCAGCAAATGTTCTTCCTGCTTCCGATATTCCGGAAGTGTTTTCTTAAACGGACGCGGCACATCCGACATATAACATTCACTGGCATCATGAAGAAGACATGCGAGGATCAGCCTGTTCCCGTACCCCCGTGCTTCTGCCTCGCAGGCGCAGTTAATGCAGTGCTGTCCGACGGAAAAAAACGTCTTCACATGACCGTTTCCCCGACAGATCAGCGACAGCGCATGTGCAATATCCGTGATCTGAATCTTTTCCGGTTCCGGACTCTGCGGATCAAAATGCAATCCTCCATAAGTTGTAATATAATCTGACATCGAAAAACCTCCCTCTCCACTGATTATAAAACACTCCCGCACCAAAGCCAAGTTGAAAATACATCCGTAAAAGAAAAAACGGCGAACATAACATTCACCGTCTTTTTCCTCAGGCTTTTTTCTGTTTCAGAACCTGTCCGATGTAATAGCATACTGCCGCAATGACCATACCGTTAATAGAGGCAATTCCCCATTTCACTACATTTGCCACGACTGCGCCAAGCACAACTCCCGCCACGGCAAACCAGTCTACCGTTTTTGGACTCATCTGTTCCTGTTCGTAATCCTTCCGGTTCATAAAATAACTGAGAACCAGAATGATGCCTACCGGCGGCAGCGTACAATTCAGAATGTTCAGCCAATTGCAGAAATTGTAATACAGCCATACAGAAGCAATGGTTCCGATGATTCCGGAAGCCAAAACCATCGGTTTCTTCTTCTGATGGAAAATATTTGCCAGGCCAAGTCCCGCAGAATACAGCGCGTTGTCGTTGGTGGTCCAGATATTCAGACCAAGCACCAGGACAGCCAGATAAAACAGATTCAGACGAATCATAACTTCAAAAATATCATTTCCGCCCACGAAAATGGAGGAAACCGCACCAAAGAAGAACATCAGAGAATTTCCGATGAAGAATGCGATCACGGTGGTAATCATACCTGCTTTTCCGTTTTTCGCAAATCTTGCAAAGTTCGGTGTCGCTGTTCCTCCTGAGACGAAAGATCCAACAACCAGTCCTGCTCCTCCGATCACGGTCAGAGATCCGCTGGAAACGGCAAACTGATCAATGATGGAACCATCCCCGCGCATCACAGCCAGAACCATGGCCACCGTTCCGAGAATGGCAACCAGCGGCACCGCAATGTAGCTGACAATCGTCAGAGACTGAATTCCAAAATAAGCAGAAGCGGTCATGCAGACACCTGCTGCGATTACCAGAATCCACTGTGCTGCTGCGCTTCCGCCCAGAAGCTCTTTGGAAACCGGAATGGCAAACATGGCAAGACCGACGCCAAACCATCCGATCTGGGTAAAGCTGATCATGGCAGATGGAAGGTAAGATCCCTTGACACCAAATGCCCGCTGTGAAAGTAAATCCAGAGAAAGTCCCGTCTTTGCTCCCACGTAACCCAGAAGTCCTGTATAAATGCCAAGAATAATGCCGCCCAGAATCAAAGCTCCCAAAAATCCCCAGAAATCCAGTCCGTCAGCCAGTTCCTGGCCTACCCACATGCTGGCTGAGAAAAAGGTAAAGCCCAGCATAATCATAAACATGGTGGTCATGTTTTTTCGAGCTGACACCGGGACCGCCCGGTCCGCAAAATCAACATCTTTTGTTTCTTTTTCCATTTTTTTCATCCTCCCTCGTACGCAGTGATCTTTTTTTAAAGCATATACTTGTGCAGCGCAGATGTGAACTCCTCAATTCTCTGCTGTGCAATTTCTTTCAGTGTCACATTCTGCAGGCTCTCAATATATCCTTTTTCCTGCTGATACAGCCATTTTGTAGTATTGTCTGCGATCTTCTCATAATGGTTGTAATGGATCCATTCCTCATAGGAAACCGGAAGGGGATATCCCAGTTTTTCCTCCAGCAGCTTTCCAAAATCAATTTTGTCCGCACGCTCCAGCATCTTTGTCCAGAATTCCAGAACCTCCTTCACATGTTCATGAATCTCGTAGCGTCTGGCTCCTCCGTCGTAAATGATGCATTTCTCAAACAGCGGATCTCTCATAGACAGCGTCTGTCTGCGGAATTCCGGCGCAACAATGCCGTCTTTCCAGTAAAAATCCACATCCGGCAGATTGATTCCGGACACACCTTTGTCCTGATAGGTGCTGAAAATGCCTTCATAATATACCGTAATAAATCCTTCAAACTCCGGCCAGAATTCGCGGATCTCCTCGGTCAGACGCTCCAGAATTGTGATTCCTTTGGTTCCGCCGATGGTGAAAATAATGATATTGCGAAGAGCAGCTCCGTGCTCCCGGTAAAAGTCGGTCACGTAACGCAGGCAGTGAATCAGAGTCTCTCCTGTGGCAATAATATCCCCGATCAGCAGTGTGCTTCCGGGCACCATGGTCAGCTTGCTGTACTTGATCTCAAGACCGGCAATTTCATCCTCCTTGAATACCCGCTCACTGGAAAGGAAACTGATGTCATGAACACGGATGTGCTCACGGTAACAGCTCTCCTCCAACGGATAATTCAGCGCTCCCCGCAGAATGGAAAGTATATTCGCGGTCGTCACTTTTTTCTGTTCCTTGAAATAATACAGCATCTGTGAGGTAGCCGGAATCAGACAGTGATAAACCTCATATCCCACAACCTCCGGTGTATTCAAAAGCTTTCTCGTCTCTGCTTCTGAAACCACATAATACTCATTGACATAATTTCCGCCTTCCAGTCGATAACAGTCCACACCCTGTTCGGAAAATTCCGGAACCAGCTTTACTTCGTCCCAATTCTTCATCTGTAATCCCTCCCATATATTCTGATTTCCCATTGAGCAAAAAAAGAGCCAGCTTTTCAACGGTGTATGCAGATGATCTGCTTTGTAACATGGAAAAGCTAGCTATTCGAACATGGATATGCATACGTATTCACACTCTTAAAATCATAAGATGAACCGTATCGGTTGTCAAGCAGAAAACGACAAACTTCCAGTTTTTTCCTCTTTTCAGTTTTATTCTTCCGATCCCTGTTTCCCATCCCGGGGCACAACTGACAGTATCTCACGCAATCCGGCATGTTCCTGATAGAAGCTCTCCAGTTTTCCGGAAACATCCGTCCAGTAGGACTGCGTCTCCGCCTTTGCTTTGGCTATCATCTCCGCACACTGTATCTTTGTTTCAGAGAGTAATCTTTCGCTTTCCCTTTTTGCCTCAGAAGTCAGTCGCTCCGCCTCTGCACGGCTGTCCGCCTCCAGTTGTATGC
>JAQYOA010000172.1 GCA_028727605.1 Lachnospiraceae bacterium | reverse complement strand
GAAAACAATGTGCGTCTGAAATATTCTGCAGCCCATTCCAATGAGCTTCCGTGGTGGACAAGAGAGGTTCCGACAGTATGCGTTTCACTGAATTATACGAATCATTTATATGACGTTCCGATGATGAAAACCTTTATCAATGCATATGCACCGACCAGAGCATGTATTCGCGCTGCCATAGAGAAAATAATCGGAAAGAGTGAATTCAGGGGAAAATATAACGACAATGTCTGGTGTGGATGCTGGGATACCCGCCTGTAGTCTGTCTGATAGGAGAAGAATGATGATGGAGTGGAAAAAGAAACAGTCTCATCTTGTCTGCATCGATTCGGACGGCTGTGCGATAGATGGAATGAATATCAAACATATCCGGTGTTTCGGACCGTGTGCAATTGAAGTCTGGGAACTGGAAAAGCATCGGGAAGAACTGCTGAAGTACTGGAATGAAGTTAATTTGTATTCTCTGACGCGGGGAATCAACCGCTTTAAAGGGCTTCTGATGATGCTGAATTATGCAAAAGCAAAAGGTTATCTGAATGAAGATCTGACACATTTGGAAAAGTGGGTCAGTGAGACCAAAGAACTCTCAAACGGTTCTTTGAAAAGAACGCTGGAGGAAGTTCCGGATAAGGTTCTTGAAAAGGCGATTCGATGGTCTGAAATGGTGAACCGGTCTGTTGCGGCAATCCCGGAAGAGGAAAAAGCAGCTTTTGCCGGTGTAAAAGAGATTCTGGAAACAGTGCATAAAAAAGCAGATATTGTAGTAGTATCGGCTGCCAATGCAGATGCGATTGCAACGGAGTGGGAATACAATCATTTGCTTGATAAAGTAGATGTCTGTATGGGACAGGAATGCGGAAGCAAAGCGGCATGCATCCATCAGCTGTTGGAGTTGGGGTATGAAAAAGACTGCGTCATTATGCTTGGAGATGCAGTGGGCGATTATCAGTCTGCATGTGCAAACGGTATCCTCTTTTATCCGATTCAGGTTTCCAAAGAAGCAGAGTCCTGGAGGATTTTCGGAGACAAGGTATTTCCGCAGTTTGCGGCAAATCAGTATACAAAAGAAGAGATGGAGGTGTATGTAAAGGAGTTTTACGAAAATTTAGGCGGTGAAAAAGAACAATAGATGGAACTGACCGGCAAATTTTGCCGGTCTTTCTGTTTGACCGAAAGATAATTTAAGCGTGCGTTATTGCATCTGCGCTGCATCGACAGATAATTCAAAATACCAGTAACTGTCTGATGCCGCCGAAAGAAAGTTATCGGGACCGGGTTTTTACGACGGAAGTTGTCGCTTTCCCCGGAGTTGTTCACATCGATGAAAAAAGGAATTTTACACCTGTGATGGAGAAAGCACTTGAACTGGGAGGTTTTCCGGAGGAGAGAGAGTTTTTCAGAATCAATGGCGGAGGTCAGGTGACAACCGGTTTTGGACATGCAGCGATCCTTTCCCATGCGGACACTGTAGTGGAGGCAGTAAAAAAGGGAGAGATCCGGCCTTTCTGTCTGAAAAAGTTTTGAACTTTCTCGCGGAAACATATGGGATCAAGGCGATTACCACACCGGAAGAGGATTTGGATTCATTGCTTTTGGGCTAGTTTTGGAAATACAGACAAAAGAAAGATTGCAGGCCTTGGGAGAAGGGCGTATAATATTGCAATAATTATGTAGCGTTCATTTTGGTAGGTAGGTATATGGTTTTGAAGAATTTGATCCATCTGCATCTGCTTTGATCAATCCGTGGAATATTGTCAAACCGGTGGATGGAATCCCAAAAGTTGTCATTTCCTGTTATGCAAAGACCACGTTTGACAGAATGATTTGCGAACTAGGAGCGAGCATATTTGCTCATACCAGTACTGCAAACGGAATCAAGCCTGTGTATAAAGCAAACTATAAAGAGATTGAAGTGGCACTGTTTATGATGGATGTGGGTGCTCCCATGAGCGGCGGACTGCTTGAGGATTTGTTCCAGATGGGAATCGAAAAGGCGATTGTGTTCGGAACCTGTGGGGTATTGGACAGCACAATCGAGGACTGCTCGATTATTGTACCGGATTGTGCGGTAAGAGACGAAGGAACGAGTTATCACTATGCACCGCCTGCGGATGAAATTCAGGTGAATAAACGATATCTCGGTACATTGAAGAAACTGCTGGATGAGCTTCAGGTAAAGTATACTGTGGGAAAAGTGTGGACAACAGATGCTTTCTACAGAGAGACAGTGGAAAAGGTACGCCGCAGAAAAGAACAGGGCTGCGTATGCGTGGATATGGAATGCTCCGCAAATGCAGCGGTAGCAGAGTTTCGTGGAAAAGACCTGATTCAGTTTTTCTATGCGGCGGATAATCTGGATACGGAAGAATGGGATGTCCGCAGCTTAAGCAATTACGATAAGCTGGAAGAAAAAGACCGGATTGCCGCAGTTGCGCTGGAACTGGCGAGAAGAATACAGTGACGGAGAATGGGTGAGAGAACATCTGTCGTACGTTGGGATAAAAAATAATCTTTGAGATAAAGATCGCAAAAAAATTTACGAGAATGGTTGACAAATCGAAAAAAGAGGCATAGAATAAACACATCAAAAGCAAAACCGATGAGAAAGAAGAGTAAGCTTTAAAAGAAATTGCAGAGAGTGGCATAATGGTGCGATTGCCATATGGATTTTATTGCTGAATGGCCTTTCGAGGGCAGCCCGAAATCGAGCAGAGTAGGCGTTGCCGGGAACCAAACCCGTTATCAATGAGGAGCGTATGTTAGTACGTATAGAGTGGACGATTCGTCAAGATGAGTGGTACCGCGATAATAAGAATTTATTACCGTCTCAGGCAAAATAAGCTTGAGGCGGTTTTTTGCGTAATGCAAAATCGGATCTTTTGCTTTTGAAATGCAAAAACCTGTTCAAAGGCGTAAAGAAAAGGAGAAAATGACTATGAAAAAAAGAGTATTGGCACTGGTATTGGGAATGAGCATGATGGTATCTCTGGCAGCCTGCGGAGAAAGCAAAGCAGATAATGCGTCCGCTTCTTCTTCCAAGACCGCTTCCTCATCGGTTTCCGAGGCAGAGGATGCTTCCGCAGAAGGATCAGGAGAGGAAACCTCAGCAGAGTCTTATAAAATTGCAATTGTAAAACAGATGGATCATGCCTCCCTCGATGAGATTGCAAATGCGGTTGCGGCAGAATTCGATGCAATTTCCCAGGAAAAGGGAATCAAGATTGAATATGAAATCTATTCCGGTCAGGGAGAGCAGACGACACTGAAACAGATCGGTGATCAGGCGATTGAAGATGGTGTGGATGCGATTGTCCCGATTGCAACAATGGCAGCGCAGGTAATGACGGTCTGCGCAGAAGATACCAAGACTCCTGTTGTCTATGCAGCAATTTCCGATCCGGAGGCAGCGGAACTGACAGACATTGACTATGTGACAGGTACCAGTGATGCGCTCAATACAGAGTTTATTCTGGAAATGATGCTGGCACAGAACCCGGATGTACAGAAAGTAGGTCTTTTGTATTCCCTTTCTGAGGCAAATTCCAAAAAGCCCATCGAGGATGCCAAAGCTTATCTGGACGAGAAGGGAATTGCCTATACAGAACAGACGGCAGCAACCAATGATGAGGTAATTGCAGCAGCTTCCGCTCTGGCAGCAGAAAAAGTGGATGCAGTCTTTACACCGACCGATAACGTAATTATGGCAGCTGAGCTTGCAATCTATGATAAATTTGCAGAGGCAGGAATTCCTCACTATGCAGGAGCTGATTCCTTTGTAAGAAACGGCGCATTTGCAACCTGCGGTGTCAACTATACGGATCTTGGAACCAAGACGGCAGATCTGGCCTATACCTCTATCACAGAAGGCATGACCGATCTGGATGATTATTATCTGATGGACGGCGGAATCATTACAGTAAATACAGAGACAGCAGCAGCACTCGGTGCAGATTATTCTGTATTCGCAGATATGGGTGAGGTTGTCGAAGTTACTACAACAGAAGAGTAAGTAAAGGAGGGGCTTCTGGTGCTTTACATTTCACAAACAGCTCTTGAACTGGGTTTTCTCTATGCACTGGTTGCCATGGCACTGTTTTTAAGCTATCGTATTCTGGATATCGCGGATCTTACCACAGACGGCTGCTTTGTTTTCGGAGCAGCCGTATCTGTGACGATGGCAGCAGCCGGGCATCCCTATCTCGCAATTCCGGCGGCTATGGCGGCAGGAGTATCTGCCGGATTTGTAACCGCATTTTTACAGACACGTCTGGGTGTGCCGTCGATCCTGGCAGGAATCGTGACAAACACCGGATTATATACCGTGAACCTGATGGTTATGGGATGGAGTTCCAATGTCAGTCTGCTTAAGACGGATACAATTTTTTCTCTGTTTGAGGATACCGGAATCGCCGGAAAGTGGAGTGATGTTGTTTTAGCCGGCGGAATTGTCATTGCTGTCGGTGTGCTGCTTCTTTTATTTCTGGGAACGAGAGTGGGACTTTCCATTCGTGCCACCGGAAATAATATCAAGATGGTGCGTTCTTCTTCCATCAATCCGACCGCAACCATCACGATTGGTCTTTGTATCGCAAACGCAATGACGGCTCTGTCCGGAGCTATGGTTGGACAGTATCAGAATACAGCAGATATTAACGGAGGCACCGGAATTGTTGTGATCGGTCTTGCCTGTCTGATTATCGGTGAGACAGTTCTCGGACGGCGCACGATAGTCAAAGGTGTCATTGCAGCGGTGGTAGGTTCTATGATCTATCGATTCATTTATGCCATTGTCCTCTACACGAAAGTGGTTCCTGTGCAGGGACTGAAGCTGATTACCGCAATTGTAGTCGGGGCTGCGATCGCATTCCCGACAATCAAAAGCTGGATTCTGTTCCAGAAGCGAAAATATGCAGTCAGACGGAAAGGAGAGCGCTAGAAATGCTGGATATCAAAAGTATTTCCAAAACCTTTAATCCGGGAACCATCAATGCGAAGACAGCTGTTTCCGGTCTGTCTCTGCATCTGGACAGAGGAGATTTTGTGACGATCATCGGTTCGAACGGAGCAGGAAAATCGACCTTGTTCAATGCGATTGCAGGAGTGTTCTATGTGGATGAAGGCAATATCCTGCTGGATGGAAAAGATATCACCTTTGTGCCTGAGCATAAAAGAAGCCGTTATATCGGACGACTGTTTCAGGATCCGATGGGAGGAACGGCGCCCGGAATGACGATTGAGGAAAATCTGGCACTGTCTTATCTTCGTGCCAGCAAGGGAAGCAATCCTTTCAGCAGAATTACGAAAAAGGATAAAGAGACCTTTCGCGAAAAACTCCGTCTTCTTGACATGGGACTGGAAGACAGAATGACCCAGCCGGTGGGACTTCTCTCCGGCGGACAGAGGCAGGCACTGACACTTTTAATGGCAACTATGGTAACGCCAAAGATTCTGCTTCTGGATGAACACACCGCGGCACTGGATCCGGGGACAGCGGAGAAAGTGCTTCGTCTGACAAAAGAAATTGTGGAAAAGGATCAGATCACCTGCATGATGATTACTCACAACATGCATCAGGCATTGGAACTGGGAAACCGTACCTTCTTGATGGAAAACGGAAATGTCGTGCTGGATGTGAAAGGGGAAGAGCGTGCTCATCTGACTGTGGATGATCTCCTGAGACGGTTCCGTGAGGGAACCGGGCATGATCTGGACAATGACCGGATCCTGCTCTCCCATTCCTGATGGATATTATGAGAAAGAAAAAAATACCGGCCAGCACAATGCAGCTGACCGGTATTTTTATGTCGAGTGCGCGCAGAAAAAGAGCGCGTTGTTTTTTACCAGATAAAGAATTTTCTGTCTTTCAGTTTACACAGAGCCTCTACAAAGAAGAAATCACCGTAAATAATCGGAATATGAAGACCTTTGCTCTCGGCCTCGTTATGAGGATATCTTTCGGTTCCCATCAGTACAAGAGCGTCTTCGTTTTCTTCGTAATTGCAGAAATGCTCATCAGCAGCTTTTAAGATATTGAGGGCAGCCTCAGTATATTTATCTGCTTCTTCTTCGGATACGTATTTTGCGATTTCAAGCATACCGCATGCAGCGCACACGCCGGCGGTGCTGTCGTAATAAACAGGAGTTTCCGGAGCATCAAAGTCTACCAGAGGCAGATAGTTTGTCTTTTTGCAGTGTTCGATGAAATAATTGGCGGTTCTCTTTGCTGCTTCGAGATATTCTTCTGTTCCGGTATGGACATAGGAAATAACAGAACCGTAAACAGCCCAGGCAAGACCTCTTGACCAGCAGGAAGTCTCACTGTATCCCTGTCCTGCGAGAACTCGCACAACGCCTACTTTGTCCAGTTCATGATCAACGATGTGATTTACGCTTCCGTCCGGACGGATGTGATCACGCAGAGCCATATTCATCTGGCGGATTGCAATCTTTTTGAAACGGTCATCACCGATTTCATCGGATGCCCAGTATAACAGAGGAAGGTTCATCAGGCAGTCGATAATGGAGAATCCGGCATTGGAACTGTCGCCCCAGCTGTGGTTCCAGGCACGGATATAGTCGCCGTCAATGTTGTATCTGGAGAAAAGGCTGGTAGCTGCAAAATAGTCTCTGATAAAGGAATCCTTGTTTCCGGTAAGACGATAGTTTGCGCCGCTGGTCAGATGCCACATAAAGCCAACATCGTGGGAAAGTTCTTTCACACGTTTCAGGGCTTCATCCAGCAGTTCTTCGGAACGCTCAGCAGTTTTTCTGTACTCTTCGTTTCCGGTTGCTTCATACATCAGCCACATCATACCGCCCCAGAATCCGTTGGTCCACCAGCCGACCTGTTCGCCCTGTCTGTCGTCATGTACACCGTTAATGGTGGTGTATGGAAGTTTCTCACGGCTCTTTACTGCGGTGCGGCTCAGCTTTTTATCTACTTTTGCCCATGTGGATTCGATCCAGTCTCTGTTTTGCTCGATTAATTTGTTCATTTGGATTGGTACCCCCTTTGTACATTTGTATTTACTTTGCTGTATCACGGAAGGCGACAAATACCTTCACACTGTTTTTAGTATATCGGATTGCGGTTTGTCAAACAATGGCTTATAATATGAATTACTAACCTTTTTCACTTTTTTGGAGGAACAGGATGTACACGGTATTTCGAGGCGGCTATAATGCAAAACACGCCATAGGGTTTGTAATGTCACGTCCGAAAGGACTTTATTGTTATCTTTTTTTAATTATCCGTAGTCCGGCGAAGGTACAGATCGGGGAGAATCATTTTCAGGTGACGGATGATACGGCAGTCATAATTTCCCCGGATGTGCCATATCAGTATTCTGCAATGGAAGGGGAATACCGAAATGATTGGCTGTACTTTGACAGTTCCGAGGAAACTTTTAAAGAGGAGTACAGCGAGATTCTGAATAAACCGGTGCCGCTTGGCAACAGTCTGTATTTCACACAGTATTTTCGAAACATTATCTGGGAGAGCAGCTATGCACCGGAAGAGTATCGTCAGCAGAATGTATCCATGCTGCTTCAGATCGTACTGAATAAACTGAAGCAGGAAAAACAGAGTACGGGAAAAAGTGAGAAATACTATCCCTATGCATCCAGACTTCAGGAGATTCGCCTGACGATGAAGTCCAGGCCGTACAGTGATTTCACTCCGAAAGAGCTGTCGGAAAAACTGAGTGTCAGTCCTTCTTACTTTCAATTCCTTTATAAAGATTTTTTCGGTGTTCCGTTTAAGGCGGATCTGATTCATATGCGGCTGGATTATGCCAGAGAACTGATTCTTGAGACAAATCTGACACTGGAACAGATTGCCTTGATGAGCGGTTATAAAAATGAAGTGCACTTTTACCGTCAGTTTAAAGCCAAAACCGGTATGACACCCAAGGAATATCGTATTTCCGGTCTGAATAAAAGTTTTGAGACGGAGCCGTGATCTCTGCTGTTATCGCTATGACGGAAACAGCTGTACGGTTGAAATCGATGGAGAACCGGTGGCCCTTATTTCCAGAAGCAGTGTGGTCGATCTGATTGAAGCAGTGAATGCGATTGTACTGAATGGATGATGCCGATACACTTGCAAACCGCATAGAAGGAACAGCTTGAATTTGCCCGGTAACAATAGTATAATGAATCCAGATTAAAGTATGATAAAGGAGGAATCTGATATGGTTACCTGGAATAATCTGGATACCCTGGCTGCATTCCAAAATCTGTCCGGGACAGGCCGCGTTCAGCTTGCGGAGGTCATGGCAGGGGAGAATGGTGCCGAGCGTGTGAAGAATTATAGTATTCCGATGGCAGCAGGCCTTAACTACAACTATGCGGCAAAGCAGGTGGATGCTGACGTGCTTGAGGCACTTGCCAAACTGGCAGAGGAAGCGCAGCTTGCAGACAAATTTAAAGCTCTTTATAATGGTGAAGTGATTAACACCGGTGAAAAACGTCTCGTTCTTCATCATATGACTCGCGGACAGCTTGGCGATCCGGTCTGTGCAGACGGTGTAGACAAGCGCGCGTTCTATGTGGAGCAGCAGACAAAGATTGCCGAGTTTGCAAATAAAGTACATGCAGGTGAAATTACAAATGCAGCGGGTGAGAAATTTACGACCGTTGTTCAGATCGGTATCGGAGGAAGTGACCTTGGTCCCCGTGCAATGTATCTGGCACTGGAGAACTGGGCAAAGAAGAATGGTTTGTTCAAGATGGAAGCTAAGTTCATCAGCAACGTAGATCCCGATGATGCAGCAGCAGTATTAGCTTCTACCGATGTGGCTC
>JAQYOA010000171.1 GCA_028727605.1 Lachnospiraceae bacterium | reverse complement strand
GTTCGCTATAATCTGGAATACACAGAGGAAAACCAGGGAAGATTTCAAGTCGTAGAAGAGGTACCCGATGGTTATGTGGGAGGATGGACACAGGAATTCGTGGTAGATCAGCCCGGAACGGAAACAATTCTGTTTCAGGTTGCGAATCAACGGGGTAAAGGTCAGATCAAAGTAACGAAGACGGATAAAGAGACCAAGGAACTTCTCTCCGGAACCGTTTTTCAGATTATTGCGGATGAGAATATCTGTACACCAGGAGGTCAGCTGATTTATGAAAAAGGTGAGGTTGCGGATACGATCACTACAGAAAATGGCGTTGCAGTTTCCAAAAAACTGGATTACGGAACCTATCGTATAAAAGAGATACAGCCTACCACGGGATATCTTCTTGGTGAAGAAACCAAACAGGTTACTCTTTCCTGGAAAGATGCCGATACTTCACTTATTACAGAAGAACTCACTTTTGAGGATGAAAAAAACAGGATTGTTCTCCACAAAACCGGGAAAAAAGCGGAAGATGATCAGGAAAGTATCAGTTTATCCGGGGCTGTATTTCTTTGCTGGAAGCAGGGACAGGAAGAAGAACCGGTTCGAATCGTGACAGATAATGACGGAAAAGCAATTCTGACCGGCTTATCTCCCGGTACTTATTGTTATCAGGAGATACAGGCTCCATCCGGATATGTGACGGATTCAGATGTAAAACAGTTTACCATTAATGCGAATGGCAGATGTGAAGAGGAAGAAAATGGGGTCATTGAGGTGGAGAATGACTTTATTAAACTTGAAATCTCCAAGACAGATTCTCTTTCCGGAGAACTGATTTCAGGTGCGCATCTTCGATTGACGGATTCAGACGGAAATGTAATTCGGGAATGGGTCAGCAGTAGTCAGCCTCTGCGTTTTAACTGTATCGCTGCCGGAATCTATTTTCTGGAGGAAACAAGTGCTCCTGTTGGATACAGTAAGGCAGATACCATTCGATTTGAAGTTCAGGAAACGGATACAGTCCAGACAATCTGTATGGAAGATTATCCTCTGACAGAGATTACGCTTGCCAAGAAAATCATGGCGGATGAGATTACCTGGGCGCATGGAACGCCCACTTTTATCCTGACAATAAAGGGAAGTGATCTTTGGGGACAGGATCATGAATACCGTGTGCTGCTTTCTTTTAACGCCGAATATGTAAAAAATCATACAGAGGAAGACGGCTCCGTAATTTTGGAAAAAACGATACAGGGAATTCCAGCCGGCTCAGCATATGAGGTTTCCGAACTAAAAGTCAATCGTTATGGATTAATTGAAGTGACAGGTACTGAAAATGTGACCATACAAAATCTTGCCTCACCGGAATATGGAAGAGATCCGGAAGAACTCTTTCATGTTACAGTGGATTTAAGCAAAAAGACAAAGGGAACCAGAATTTTGTTTGAAAACCGGAAATATCGATACGATGATTATTCCCATAATGATACAGTAATCAATGAAATTCCAATTGCGAACAAATCAGATGACAGTTAAGGTCATTTGTATGGTATAATGCTCCTATCGGTTTCCTTTCGTGAAACAATACCTTAAGTCAAAAGGAGAAGTGCGCCATGAGTTCGGAACACCTGGGAATACTTGCTGTTTTTATTTTCGCCGCAGCAGTGATGATTTTAATATTAAAAGAAAATCGGAATCAAAGAAAGCAGCGACTGGAAAGAATAAATAATATGTGGGGAAATACTCCAAAAAGAGAGTATTCCATGGAAGAACTTGCTGCGCTGGCTGACTATGTCAGAAGAAAAAATGGTGAAAATCTTGCAGTTGATGATATTACATGGAATGATTTAAATATGAATCGGGTTTATGAACGGATGAATCATTGCATGTCAGCATGCGGAGATGAGTATCTCTATGAAGCACTCCGAATGCCTGCGGTTGATGAAACTGTTCTGGATGAAAGAGAACGCCTGTTTTCTTTTTTTGACAGTCATCCAAAAGAAAGAGTCTGTATTCAGGAAATATTGGATGAGATCGGAAGAATCCGGGATACTTCCATCACGGATTGTGTCAGGACGATTCGTGAGGCGCCGACGAAAAATGCAAAAAAATATGTATTTTTTTCCATATCAGCGCTGTGCAATATTGTATTTCTCTTCCTCTGGCCGGTTTTGGGGTTGCTTCTGTTCCTTGGTTTTCTGGTCATCAACGTGGTAATTCACAGCAAAGAGTCAGACGAAATGGATGTGTATCTGAAAAGTCTTAGCCGTATTCTGAAGGTGATTCGCACGGCACAGAAACTGGGAAAGATGAAAATTCCGGAGTTATCCGATTATCTTAATCGTCTCAGAGAAGAGAGCTGCAAATTGAAGGGAATCAGTAAAAAGTGTCTTACGTTAATTCATGCCAGAAGCATGGATGGGGATATTACCAACATGATTTCATCCTACTTCAACGCATTTTTCCTCCTGGATTTTATCTCATTTTCTTCTGTGATTTGCGAAGTGAAACAGAATTATGGGCGAATAGAGCAGATCATCAGAGATCTCGGACTTTTAGATTATGCAGTCTCTGTCGCATCTTATCGAAAAGAACTGCCTTATTACTGCAAACCTGTTTTTCTGTCACCAAAATGCCAGAATAGCAGTACAATGAATGTGCAGGATCTGTACCACCCGCTTCTCCAAGATCCTGTTGCTAATACTGTCTATGCAACAGGAGGAATTTTGATTACCGGATCCAATGCATCCGGAAAATCCACTTTTTTGAAAAGTATTGGTGTGAATGCTATTCTGTCACAGGCCATTCATACAAGCATGTCGCATTCTTATCAAGGAGCAATGTATCATGTTATGACTTCGATGGCGCTTCGTGATAACATAGAAAACGGAGAAAGTTATTATATAGTAGAAATCCGCTCTCTGAAAAGGATTCTTGATCAAAGTAAGAGAAAAGAACCGCTGCTCTGTATCGTTGATGAGGTATTTCGCGGAACCAATACGATCGAGCGAATAGCTGCATCGTCCCAGGTGTTGTCCTTTCTTTGTAAACCCCAGATTCTTTGCATGGCAGCAACGCATGATATCGAACTGACTTATATTCTGGAAGACTTATATCATAATTATCATTTTGAGGAGCGTATTGCCGATCAAAATGTGAAATTTGATTATCTTCTGAAAGAAGGAAGAGCCAAAAGCAGAAATGCGATTGCTCTGCTCACTGTTATGGGGTATGACAGCGAGATTGTTGAAGGTGCAAAGAAGACAGTTGATCGTTTTGAAAAAGAAGGAATCTGGAAACGAAATTGATTAAAGTGTGAAGTAAAAAAGTGCCGTACTCATATTGAATGGGTATGGCACTTTTATTAGATACGGAAAATTATTTTGTGAAAAACTGTTTAGAATTCTGATATTCTGTGGTATGATATGTTGGAATATGGGAAAAGGAGCATAGAAAAGATGAGTATCCGGATGATTGGAATCGATCACAGTCTTGCGGACGTTGATTTGCGTGCCAGATTTTCATTTACGCAAAAAGCAGCAGCGGAGGCTGAGAGACACTTCAAAGAACTGGAAGGAATCAGGGGATGTGTTCTTTTGTCAACCTGCAACCGTATGGAACTGTGGGTAAGTGCCGATGATGAATGCGAATGCGATCTTCTTGCTCTGCTCTGTGGTCAAAAAGGCCTGGATCCGTCGCAATATCGTGAAAGTTTTATTCAGAGAGAGGAACATGAAGCCGTAGAACATCTATTTCACCTCACCTGCGGACTTAAGTCAATGATACTGGCGGAAGATCAGATTATTTCACAGGTTAAAAATGCACTTTCTCTGTCCAGGGAAAATTATTGTACAGATAATGTGCTGGAGGTTCTTTTTCGAGGCGCGATTACAGCTGCAAAGAGAGTAAAGACAGAGGTAACATTTACTCATGCAAGTTTAACTGCGATGGATCGCGCAGTTGCAATCCTTTTGGATGAGGGAATGGATCTGCACGAAAAAACCTGCATGGTAATCGGAAACGGAGAAATGGGAAAGCTGGCAGCCATGACATTAAAAAGAGCAGGGGCAGATGTCACAGTCACCGTGCGTCAATATCGGAGCGGGGTAGTGACGATACCTCCGGGATGTAAGAGAATCAATTACGGCGAACGGATGGACCTGTTCCCGAGATGTGATATTGTTGTCAGTGCAACATCCAGTCCAAACTGTACGATACGAAAAGAATTATTGGAGAATCTGGTTCTTTCGCATCCAATATATTTGATCGATTTGGCTGTCCCGCGTGATATTGAACCTTCGGTCGGAGATTTGGAGCAGATTACATTATATGATATCGACGATTTCAGTCTGAGTAAAGAGGATGGAAATGAGGAAGCGCTGAAAAAGGCGGAACGTATTTTGTCTGAGGAGATGGACGAGTTTTATCGTTGGTATCGTGCCCTTGATCTGGTACCGCGTATGAAAGAGATTGAATCAGATGCAGTAGAGGATCTGAACCTTCGGATTAACCGAATTCTGCGAAAACTTCCGTTGTCGGAAGAAGAACAGGAGACATTGAAACGTCAGATTGATACAGCAGCAGGAAAAGTTGTGAATAAAATGATGTTTTGCATGAAAGATTCTATGGAACGAGATCACTTTTTAGAATGTGTATCCAGTCTGGAACAGCTGTATGAAAAGAAGCAGGAGACAAAGGAGTGTAACAGAACATGAAGATTCGGATTGGCAGCCGTGAGAGCAGACTGGCAGTGATTCAGTCTGAAATTGTACAGAAATATCTGACAGATCATATACCGGACGCAGAAGTCTCTCTTGTAACAATGAAAACAACAGGAGATAAGATTCTTGACCGTCCGTTGGATAGAGTCGGAGGAAAAGGCTTATTTGTAAAAGAGCTTGATCGGGCACTAATGGAAGACAGAACAGATCTGTCTGTACATAGCCTGAAAGATATTCCGATGGAAATACCAGAGGATCTGCCGCTGGTAGCATTTTCGGAGAGAGAAGATGAAAGAGATGTACTGGTACTGCCTAAAGGTCAAAGTACGATCGATTTTTCCAAACCCATCGGGACATCGAGCCTTCGGAGAATTTTGCAGCTTCAGAAAATTTATCCGGAGGCCAGATTTGAGAGTGTGCGCGGCAATCTGGTGACACGCCTGAAAAAACTGGATGAAGGTCAGTACAGTGCTTTGATTCTTGCTGCCGCAGGGATGAAAAGAATGGGATATGAAAACAGAATCAGCCGTTATTTTTCTGCAGAGGAAGTTATTCCAGCGGCAGGACAGGGGATTCTGGCAGTTCAGGGAAGAAAAGGAAGAGATTACTCTTATTTACAGGAATTTGATTGTCAAAAGAGCAGATATGCAGCTCTTTCAGAGCGTGCTTTTGTCAGAACACTGGATGGAGGATGTTCTTCTCCTGTTGCAGCCCATGCAACCATAGAAGGAGAAAATCTGACCCTTCGGGGATTATTCTATCAGGAAGAACAGAATTTTGTTTATGATGAAGAAATAACAGGAAATGTCACGGAAGCGGAACAACTTGGAAAAGAGCTTGCACTTAGATTTCTTCAGAAAAAATCAGATACGGAAAAGAAAATAGATGACACAATTAAAGAAAAAAAGCAGCCTGGAAAAGTGTATCTTGTAGGTGCCGGTCCGGGAGATGCAGGACTTTTGACTTTAAAAGGTAAGCAAGTATTAGAAGAAGCACAGGTTGTAGTCTATGATCGGTTGGTTGGAGATGGAATTCTGGCAATGATTCCAAAAGATGCAAAATTGATTGATGTCGGTAAACGTGCCGGCAATCATACAATGCCGCAGGAACAGATCAATCACTGTCTTCTTGAAGAAGCAAGAAAAGGTTTCCGTGTTGTGAGGCTTAAAGGCGGCGATCCGTTCCTGTTTGGAAGAGGCGGCGAGGAACTGGAATTATTGTCTGAAAATGGGATTCCCTATGAAGTGGTTCCGGGGATAACATCCCCCATTGCAGTACCTTCTTACAATGGAATACCGGTGACTCATAGAGATTACTGTTCTTCTGTGCATATCATTACAGGACACCAGAAAAACCAGGAACCGCTTAAAATTGCCTTTGATGCTCTCGTACGTACAGAAGGCACACTGGTATTTCTTATGGGTATTTCCTCTCTGGATGGAATCATGAGAGGACTTCTGGATGCCGGTATGGATTCGCATATGCCGGCAGCAGTTTTGCAGTGCGGTACTACAGCCCGCCAAAAACGAATTGTAGCGGAAGTCGGCACTCTATCTGAAGAAGTCAAAAAGAGAGGGGTAATAACACCTGCGATTATTATCGTCGGAAAGGTCTGTGCACTGGCAGAACAGTTTGCATGGTATGAAAAACTGCCCCTTTCCGGTTACAAAATTGTTGTAACAAGACCAGAAGGACGTTCGGGAAAAATGTCGGATCTTCTTCGAAAAATGGGCGCAGAGGTATTGGAACTCCCTGCAATTGCAACAAAACCGATACCGGATAATGAGTCTCTAAAAGAGGCAATCCGTGAAATCGATCGTTATCAGTGGATAGCCTTTACAAGCCCTTATGGAGTCAGAGTATTTTTCGATGCACTTCTCAATGAGAAAAAAGATCTTCGAAGTCTTGCAGGATGTTCTGTTGCGGCGATAGGGGAAGGAACGAAAAAGGAACTGCAGAACAGAGGCATAATGCCGGATCTGGTTCCAAAGACCTATGATGGAGAAAGCCTTGGAAAAGCTCTGGCCGAAAAAATGGGAGAAGGAGAGCGAATTCTTCTTCCCAGAGCTGCTGCAGGCGGCAGTGAGATTCTGGAAGAGCTGGCCAGAGTTTCGAAAATAATGATTGATGATATCCCTGTTTATGAGACGGTATACGAAACATCAGAAATTGGTCTGGAACAAAAACTTTACAAAGATGGTGAAATCGATCTTGCGGTATTTACAAGCGCATCAACGGTTCATAGTTTTGCAAAAGCAGCAGGGGCAGCAGATTTAACATGTATGAAAGCAGCATGTATCGGTCACAAAACAGCAGCCGCGGCAGCAGAATACGGCATGAAAGTTTATGTGGCAAAGGAAGCTACTCTGGAGAGCCTTGTGGATCTCGCGGTACAGATAAAATCGGAACAGCAGGAAAGGAAATAACACAAAATGAATGCAAAAAAATCGGAAGAATTATTTCAGGAAGCCGTGAACTATATACCGGGTGGTGTAAATTCACCTGTTCGGGCATATAAGGCGGTTGGAATGACACCAAGATTTATTGAAAGAGCAACTGGACCTTATGTTTTTGACGAAGACGGAAATCAGTATATCGATTATATCGGTTCCTGGGGTCCAATGATTCTCGGCCATAATCATCCGGAAGTACAAAAAGCCGTGGTTCATGCCTGCGCCAATGGATTGAGCTTTGGTGCGGCTACTAAAATTGAAGTGGAAATGGCAAAACTGATCTGTGAATCTGTACCAACTATTGAGATGATCCGTATGGTGAATTCCGGTACAGAGGCAGTGATGAGTGCAGTACGTGCTGCGAGAGGATTTACCGGAAGAAGTAAAATCATTAAATTTGAAGGCTGCTATCATGGACATTCCGATTGCATGCTTGTTAAGGCAGGATCCGGAGTTATGACGGCCGGGATTCCGGATAGTGCCGGTGTTCCTTCCGGATGTACAATGGATACTCTGACGGCTGTTTACAATGATCTCTCCAGTGTAGAGCAGCTTCTGGATGCGAATCCGGATCAGGTCGCCGCTATCGTCGTAGAACCGTTAGCCGCCAATATGGGCGTGGTCCTTCCTAATAAGGAGTTTCTGCCGGGACTGCGGTCGCTGTGTGACCGCCATGGTGCGCTGCTTATTTTTGATGAAGTGATTACCGGGTTCCGTCTTGGCGGTTTTACCGGAGCTGCCGGTAAATTCCATGTTCGCCCGGATCTGACCACTTATGGAAAAATTATCGGTGGAGGTATGCCGGTAGGGGCCTACGGCGGAAGAAAAGATGTCATGGAAATGGTTTCTCCCGTAGGACCTGTATATCAGGCCGGAACGTTAAGCGGAAATCCGGTTGCGATGGCTGCCGGAATTACACAGCTTACCTTTCTAAAAGATCATCCGGAAATTTATACCGGTCTGGCTCAGAAAGGTGAGAGATTATTCGGACAAATACGCGTCCTTCTGGAGCAGTACGAAATGCCTTGCACGGTAAATTATCTTGATTCTCTTGGCTGTATTTTCTTTCAGGAAGGTCCTGTGCAAAACTATGCACAGGCAAAGCAGTCTGATACCGCAGCATTTGCAAAATATTTCGCGTGGATGCTTGAACATGGATATCATATGGCTTCCTCACAGTTTGAAGCAATCTTTTTATCAGACGCACATACAGATCAGATTATTGATGATACACTAACCTGCATTGAGGATTATCTGAAAACAGTAAGGAGATAATCATGGGAAAAATGGGAATTGAAGATTCCTATGTGATGAAAGGGAACCGGAAACTTCGATGCGGTTATACAACCGGTTCCTGTGCTGCCGGAGCAGCACGGGCAGCAGCTTTTATGCTGCTGTCCGGAAAGGAAATCCGGGAAGTTCAGATTCGCACACCGAAAGGAATTCTACTGAATCTGGAAATACTCGAAATTCACAGAGAAGATACAAGCGTCTCCTGCGCTATTAGGAAAGATGCCGGCGATGACCCGGATGTCACCGATCAGGCTTTGATTTATGCTTCGGTAGAACGGATTCCAGGAAATAAGATTATCATTGACGGAGGAACCGGTGTCGGCAGGGTGACAAAACCCGGATTGGATCAGCCTGTAGGGGAAGCCGCGATTAATCGTGTGCCAAGGGCAATGATTCTGGAAAATGTTCAGGAAATCCAAAAACAGCTGGATGAGCCCGGAGGACTTCAAGTGACGATATCCGTTCCGCAGGGAGAAGAACTTGCAAAGCATACTTTTAATCCCAGGCTTGGAATTGAGGGCGGTATTTCTATTCTCGGAACCAGCGGAATTGTTGTCCCGATGAGTGAGGAGGCACTGATTGCCACAATTCGTGTGGAGATGGAAATGAGAAAAGCGCAGGGGGATAAAATTCTTCTTGCAACACCTGGCAATTATGGACAGGACTTTTTGAAAACCTATCCGTGGATTACTGCAGAACATTCCGTAAAGTGCAGCAATTATGTCGGAAAAACACTGGAGTTTGCGGCTGAATTAGAGTTTGAAGGGTTGTTATTTGTGGCGCATATCGGAAAGTTTGTTAAAGTGTCCGGAGGAATCATGAATACACATTCCCACGAAGCTGACTGTCGTGCCGAGCTTCTTGCCTCAGCTGCTGTTCGTGCAGGAGCCTCTCTTGATCTTGTACGGCGATTACTTGAAATTGGAACAACGGAAGAGGCAGTTGAACTCCTGAAAGCAGAGGGAATTTTAAAAGAGGTTATTTTTCAGATAACAAGCAGAATCTCATTTTATATGAATCATCATATTGAAGGAAAGATACCGACTGAGGCGGTAATCTTTTCCAGCAACGAAGGGCTGCTTGGAATGACAAACGGTGCCGCAGCTATGCTGGAAAGACTGAAAGAGAGATAAAGTAAATTTGGGAGGGCTATATGGCTGGTTGTTTATTCGGAGTCGGGGTTGGACCTGGTGATCCGGAACTGCTCACATTAAAGGCAGTTCGTCTGATCCGCGAAAATGAAATAATTGCTGTTCCCGGAGAGAATCCTGTGGATAGTATTGCATATAAAATTGCTCTTTTGGCCGTGCCGGAATTGGCTGAGAAATCGCTTCTGGCCGTTCCTATGCCAATGACAAAGGATCCGATTCTTCTAAAAGAAAGCCATGATCGGGCTGCCGAAATAGTAGAAGATGTACTGAAAACAGGAAAAAATGTCGTATTCCTGACACTTGGGGATCCAACCGTTTACTCGACGTACCTGTATGTGCATAAAAGAGTCTTGAATCATGGTTATGGGGCAGAAATTGTAAGCGGTATATCATCCTTTTGCGCAGCAGCAGCAACACTGTCGATCGGACTTGTAGAAAAGGCAGAAGAGCTTCACGTAATTCCTGCATCTTATCAGATTGAAGAAGCATTAAAGCTTCCCGGAACGAAAGTGCTTATGAAAGCCGGAAAAAAAATGAAACAGGTCAGAGAGCTTCTGATGCAGCAGGAATGTGATGTTTTTATGGTGGAAAACTGCGGCATGGAAAACCAAAAGATCTATATTGGAGCCAATCAGATCCCTGAGGATGCAGGTTACTATTCATTGATTATTGTAAAAGAAAAGGAAGATTAGAAATGGTACATTTTATAGGAGCAGGCCCGGGTGCACCGGATCTGATTACAGTACGAGGACAGAGACTTCTGACGGAAGCTGACGTGATTATTTATGCAGGCTCACTGGTAAATCCGGAACTTCTGAAAAATAAGAAAGAAGACTGCAAGGTTTTTAACAGCGCGGTTATGACATTGGAAGAGGTTCTGGAAGTAATGAAAGATGCAGAAAGCAAAGGACTCACAACAGTTCGTCTTCATACAGGCGATCCCTGCCTGTATGGTGCTATTCGCGAACAGATGGATGCATTGGATGAACTTGGAATTGCATACGATGATTGTCCGGGTGTCAGCTCTTTTTCCGGCGCGGCAGCAGCATTAAATCTTGAATATACCCTTCCGGATATTTCACAAAGCGTAATTATCACCCGCATGGCTGGCCGGACACCGGTACCTGAGAGGGAGAGTATTGCTTCCTTTGCAGCACATCAGGCAACGATGGTCGTATTTCTTAGTACCGGTTTGCTGGAATCCCTTCAGAAAGAACTGATTGCAGGAGGTTATTCACCCGATACACCTGCGGCGATCGTCTATAAAGCAACCTGGCCGGAAGAGGAAGCATATCGCTGCACAGTGGGTACGCTGTCACAGACTGCAAAGGAACATCACATTACAAAAACTGCACTGATGATTATCGGAAATACGGTCTCCCAGGGAAATTACCGCAGGAGTGATCTGTATAATCCTTCATTTTCAACAGAATTTCGTGAGGCTGTAAAAACAGAATGAAAATCGCGATTGTAAGTTTCACAAGAAATGGCTGTGCTTTGAATCGGCTGCTGACAGATAAACTGATCGGTCACGAATGCGAGGGATACGGTATGGAGGCTTATGGAAAAGAATTTGGTCTTCGTTCCATTTCCCCGACTCTGAAAGATTGGACAGGAAGAATGTTTGAAGAAAAAGAGGCTGTTCTTTTTCTGGGAGCAACCGGGATTGCAGTCCGCAGTATCACTCCGTTTGTAAAAAACAAAAAAACAGATCCTGCAGTATTGGTTGCAGACGAACAGGGGAAGTTTGTCATATCTCTTCTTTCCGGTCATATTGGAGGAGCCAATCGTCTGACAGAAGAAGTGGCCGGTATTCTTGGGGCAATTCCCGTGATAACGACTGCAACAGATGTACAGGGGAAGTTTGCTGTTGATGTATTTGCCGTAAAAAACCATTGTCAGATCATGGAGATGGATCTGGCAAAAGAAGTATCTGCCAGAATCGTTGACGGGAAGAAAGTCGGATTTTTTACAGACTTTCCGGTTGAAGGTTCCATTCCCGAGGAATTAATGGGAAGCGATTCCGAGCTGGGAATTTGTATCAGCCTCTCTGATACAAAGATGCCGTTTCAAAGAACACTGCATTTAATTCCGCAGATTATTACGGTGGGAATCGGATGCAAAAAAAATACGGAAGAAACAAAGCTGGAGACGGCGCTGAAAAATGTGTTGGATAAGGCGGATATTTCCGTGAAAGCCGTGGTAGGAATGGCCAGTATTGATCTGAAGGCCGGTGAACAGGGAATCCTTTCCATGGCAGAGCGGTATCATTGGAACTTTACTACCTATTCAAAAGAAGAATTATTAAATGCAGAGGGTGAATTTACACCCTCAGATTTTGTACGTGGGATCACAGGTGTCGATAATGTCTGTGAACGAAGCGCCGTTTTACAGGGCGGACATTTGATTTGGAGAAAAGAAGCTGCCAACGGAGTAACCATAGCATTGGCAGAATCAGACTGGAGGGCTGTATTTTGAATACAATTTATGTTGTGGGAATTGGTCCCGGAGCTTATGAAAAAATGACCATAGAGGCTGCCGGAATCTTAAGTGACTGCGATGTTATTATCGGATATACCGTATATGTGGATCTTGTCAGAGAGCATTTTCCGGGAAAAGAATTTCTTACGACACCGATGAGAAAAGAAGTGGACCGCTGTCGTCTTGCGTTCGAGGAGGCTGCAAAAGGAAAAAAAGTTGCAATGATCTGCAGCGGTGACGCGGGCGTTTACGGAATGGCAGGTTTGATGTTTGAACTTGCCGATGCATGGCCGGAAACAGAAATAAAAGTCATTCCGGGGGTGACAGCGGCGACCGGCGGAGCTGCTGTACTTGGTGCGCCCTTGATTCACGATTTTGCACTGATCAGTTTAAGTGATCTTCTGACACCCTGGGAGAAGATTGAAAAACGGCTTCTTCTTGCATCTGAGGCAGATTTTGTAATTTGTCTGTACAATCCGGGCAGCCATAAGCGTTCTGATTATCTGGAGAAAGCCTGCAGCCTGATGATGCAGCATAAGTCGCCTTCTACCATTTGCGGTCTGGTAAGTCAGATCGGGCGTGAAGGGGAATCCTGCCAGGTAATGACGCTTCAGGAACTTGCAAAAACCAAAGTGGATATGTTCACCACAGTATTTATAGGAAACAGCCAGACAAGATGTATCGATGGTCATATGGTGACACCGAGGGGATATCGTTATGAGTGATGTGATCGTATTTGCCGGGACAACGGAGGGACGCAGAATCTGTGAGTTTCTTCGAAAATATGAAGTATCGGCAATCGCATGTACTGCAACCGAATATGGGAAATGCCGGATTGAAGAAGGAAGAAAACTGCGTGTTCTTGCAAAGAGACAGGACGAACAGGAAATGGAGGAACTCTTCCGGAACGAGAATCCGAAGCTTATCATTGACGCCACACATCCCTATGCGGATATTGTATCCTGTAACATTCGTTCTGCCTGCAGCCATACAGATAGAGAGTATTTCAGGCTGCTGCGTCCGGCACTTTCCACAGATCCATCCTGTATACTGGTGGAATCTGTAGAGGAAGCGGTTGCCTATTTGAAAGAGCATCCCGGAAAAGCATTGGTCACGACCGGCAGCAAAGAACTGGTAAAATTCACTGATCTTCCCAAATATCAGGAACGAATTTATGCCAGAGTATTGCCCACAGCATCGGTTATGAAATCCTGTCAGGATCTTGGATTTGATGCGGCACATTTGATCGGAATGCAGGGTCCGTTTACGCTGGAACTGAATTCAGCAATGCTGGAGATGATCGGAGCCTCATATCTGGTGACAAAAGAATCCGGGAAAAACGGAGGATTTGAAGAAAAGATCGAGGCAGCCAAACAGTCCGGTGCGGCGGTAATTGTAATTGGACGTCCGGTAAAAGAAACCGGCCTTTCAGAAGATGAGATAAAACGTGAATTAATCAGAAGATTTGAAATTCCTGTAAGACGCGAGCTTATAATTGCCGGAATCGGTATGGGTGGATTGCTGCAAATGACGGGTGAAGTAGATCAGGCATGTCAGGAAGCAGATCTGCTGATTGGTGCTGACCGTATGCTGTCTGCAGCGGATCTTTATCATAAGCCGGGCTTTGTATCCTATCGGAGCGAAGAAATCCGTGATTATATTCTTCAGCATCCGGAGTATGAAAAAATTGTTTTGCTGCAGTCAGGGGATGTTGGATTTTACAGCGGTGCGAAACGTCTTCAGGAAGTCCTGTCTTCTGAGGAAGGTATGGATATCAAACTCCTTCCCGGAATCTCCTCCGTTGTCTATCTCTGTGCAAAGCAGGGAATTCCGTGGCAGGACGTCAGAATGATCAGCCTTCATGGAAGAGAATGCAATTATGTTGATGAGGTAAAACATCATCGCAGGGTTTTTGCATTAACCGGAAAGGACGAGGAAATCAAAAACATCTGCAAAAAATTTTTGACATATGGCATGAAAGAACTTACGATTACTGTGGCCGGCAATCTTTCTTATCCAGATGAAACAATCATCAGCGGAAAACCGGAAGAACTTCTCTTGCAGAAGTTTTCCGCACTCTCTGTTTTGATGATCGAAAATCCTCATGCAGAAAACCGCAGAAGACGTGGAATACCGGACGAAGAATTCTTGAGAGATCAGGTTCCGATGACAAAAAGGGAAGTGAGGAACTCTTCTCTGTCACACCTGCAGCTTCAGCCGGATTCGGTTGTTTACGACATCGGAGCAGGGACTGGATCGGTTTCTATAGAGATGGCACTGGAAGCCTGTCAGGGTAAAGTATATGCCATAGAAAAGAATCCCTCCGCGGTGGAATTGCTTCGAAAGAATAAAATTCGTTTTGCTGTGGATAACCTGGAAATCATTGAGGGAACAGCTCCGGAAGCATTGGAGGAATTGCCTGTACCCACGCATGCCTTTATCGGAGGTTCCTCCGGAAATCTGCGGAAGATTTTAGAGATTCTTCTCGAGAAAAATGCCGGGATTCATGTTGTTCTGAATGCAGTGACACTGGAGACACAGGCAGAAGCGGTTGCCTGCTTTCGTGAATTGCCTTTTGGTGATCCGGAAGTGGTCTGTATTCAGGCAGCTACATCAAGGCTTGCAGGAAAAAGTCATTTGATGATAGGTCAGAATCCGGTATATATTTTTACTGCATCAGGGGGTGGAATCGAATGAAAGCGCCCAGAATTATGATTGCTGCTGGAAAGAGCGGCAGCGGTAAAACAATGATTACCTGCGGAATCCTTCGTGCATTGCAAAAGCTTGGTAAAACTCCGGTAGCTTTTAAATGCGGACCGGATTATATCGACCCGATGTTTCACGAGCGGGTAGTAAAAACAAGCTCGCGAAATCTGGATCCTTATTTTACCGATGAAGAAATGACAAGGTATCTGTTTGGGGAAGGCTCAAAAGAAGGAGATTTGTCTGTTTTTGAAGGAGTCATGGGATATTATGACGGTCTCGGAGGAATTTCCACAAAGGGAAGTGCCTATGATCTGGCCAGAACGACAAAAACTCCGGTAATTCTTGTGGTGGATGCCAGAGGAATGAGCGTTTCTGCACTGGCGTGGATCCGCGGAATTATGGAATATCGCAAAGACAGTCAGATTGCAGGTGTAATATTTAACCGTATGTCAAAAATGCTGTATCAGGAACTTTCGCTTCTTACGGAGCAGGAACTCGGGATTGCATGTATCGGTTATGTTCCGGAAATCCCGGAAGGACACCTGGAAAGCAGACATCTGGGTCTTGTTTTACCGGACGAAGTCCAAAACCTTTCCGGGCAGGTTGATCATCTCGCAGAAGTTCTTCTGGAATCCCTTGATTTTGAGAAGCTTCTGGATATTGCATACGCATCGGAAGACCTGACCTGTGACGAACCGGAAGATCTTAAGGAAATCCTGAACAGTAAAACCGCAGAAGAGATTCGCAGGGCGAAACCGGTCATTGCGGTTGCAAAGGATGAGGCGTTCTGTTTTATTTACCGCGACAACCTGAATCTTCTTTCCAGGCTCGGAGCAGAACTGATTCCCTTTTCTCCTTTGCATGATCGAAAACTGCCGGAGAATGTCGATGGACTGCTGTTGTATGGCGGCTATCCCGAATTGTATGCCAGAGAACTTTCAGAAAACAAAGAAATGAGAGACTCCGTGAGAAATGCGCTTCAGAATGGAATTTCCTGTCTTGCTGAGTGCGGAGGATACATGTACCTTTCGGAATCTCTTGAGGATATGCACGGAAACTCCTATGAAATGGCAGGTGCAGTGAAAGGAAACGTTTACCGAACGGAGCATCTCCGGCGTTTTGGATATATTGAACTGACTGCTGACAAAGAGGACGTACTTGGAAGCAATTGCGGTCCGATCCGCAGTCATGAGTTTCATTATTTTGACAGCACTGACTGCGGAAATTCCTTTCATGCAGTCAAACCTCTCCGGAAAAGGAGTTGGGACTGCATTCATGCGACAAAAAATATGATTGCCGGATTTCCGCATTTGTATTATTATGCCTGTCCAAAACTTGCACTGGAATTCTTAAAGACATGCGTAAAAGGCCGTGAATCAGGGCAGAAGAATTGGAAAAAGGAGGAACCGGTATGAAATCAGCATTGACCGCATTGATCATCGGATATCTGCTGGATCTGCTTCTGGGTGATCCTGTTTTTATTTATCATCCGATCCGTCTGATAGGAAATCTCATCGCATTTCTGGAAAAGAAGCTGAGAAAAATAATCCCTGCAAGTCCAAAAGGAGAGTTATTTGGAGGAATTTTGCTGGTGATTCTTGTCTGTATAACCTGCACCGGAATTCCATGGCTGCTCATTTTGAGTGCAGGAAAGCTGTATCCGGGACTTGCTTTTGCACTGGAAGTGCTGTGGTCCTGGCAGATTTTGGCAACCAAATCCCTGAAAACAGAGAGCATGAAAGTATACCAGAAGCTGAAAGAAAACAATCTTGAGGGAGCACGGTATGCGGTTTCGATGATTGTAGGACGTGATACGAAGGAACTGAGTACAGAGGGAGTTACAAAGGCTGCTGTAGAGACTGTGGCAGAAAACACGTCGGATGGCATCATTGCCCCTCTGCTGTTCCTGGCGATTGGAGGGCCGGCAGCCGGATTCTTTTATAAAGCAGTCAATACAATGGACTCTATGGTGGGATATAAAAATGAAAAATATCTTTACTTTGGAAGATGTGCTGCAAAACTGGACGATGTTTTGAATTTTATTCCGGCAAGACTCAGTGCATGGATTATGATTGTTGCTTCTGCTTTTCTGCGGATGAACTGGAAGAATGCAAAGAGGATCTATTTAAGAGACCGCAGAAAACATGCCAGTCCGAATTCGGCACAGACAGAAGCGGTGATGGCCGGTGCACTGGAAGTTCAGCTGGCCGGCGATGCAACGTATTTCGGGAAAGTGGTAAAAAAACCAACGATTGGAGATGCAATTCGTCCGGTTGTTCCGGAAGATATTCGGTCTGCCAACAAACTGATGTATCTGACCTCCTTTTTTGGACTGCTGTTGTTTGGAGGTTTCAAATTGCTGTTTTGCGTTCTGTTTTAAACGCGGTTTAATTGACGCGAATCAGAAAAAATGTACGATAGGAGTTTAGATAGAAATTATGAGATGGAATCCTCATGGAGGAGATATTTACTCCCAGACATATGATTATGATTTTTCGGTCAATGTGAATCCTTGTGGTACGCCGGATCGTGTAAAACAAGCTGTGATAGACAGTGTTTGTTCTCTTCAGGATTATCCGGACAGCGGCTGTACAAAGCTGACAGCTGTTCTTTCACAAAAAGAACAGGTACCGGAAGAAGAAATTATTTTCGGAAACGGTGCTGCAGAGCTGATTTATGCACTTGTTCATACACTTCGGCCGAAAAAAGCGCTTTTATGTGCACCGTCTTTCGCAGAATATGAGAGCGCACTTTTATCGGCTGGATGCTTTATCCGATTTGCACCGCTTATGGAAGAGCAGGGCTTTGCTCTTACCGAGGATTTCCTCGAACAGCTGACAGAGGATTTGGATCTGGTAATTCTATGCAATCCAAATAATCCTACCGGTATTGTGACAAATCGGAAATTATTGCTGCGCATTGCAAAAATCTGTCAGGAAAAGAAGATTTTTCTAATGCTGGATGAATGCTTTGTAGATCTTACGCTGAGACCGGAAGAGATCACTATGAAAGGATATCTGGATCAATATCCGGAGATGTTTCTGTTGAAGGCTTTCACGAAAACCTATGCCATGCCGGGTCTCAGGCTTGGTTATGGATTCTGCAAAGATGAACATCTGATTGAACGAATGTACCAGATGCTTCCCTCCTGGAATGTTTCGATTCCTGCGCAGAACGCAGGGATCGCAGCGCTGTCCGAGGATGAGTATGTCAATCAGGCCAGAGAGATCATTTCAAAAGAACGTCCTTGGATGAAACAGAAACTGGAAGAATTCGGAATGACTGTTTGGGATTCCGGCGCCAATTTCTTATTTTTCCGCGGTCCGAAAGGGTTAGCACAAAAGCTGAAAAGAGGAAAGATTCTGATTCGGGACTGCAGTAATTATCCGGGTCTTAGCGAAGGATATTACCGCGTTGCCGTCAGGTGTCGCAGGGAAAATGAAGTGCTCATGCAGGCAATAGAACAGATCATGAGATGGTGCGATTGAAGAAAGGAAAAGAACAGATGGCGAAAGCAATTATGATTCAGGGGACGATGTCCAATGCCGGAAAAAGCCTCATCTGTGCAGGATTATGCCGGATTTTTCATCAGGATGGATATCGGGTATCCCCGTTTAAATCGCAGAATATGGCATTGAATTCTTTTATTACACGTGAAGGGCTGGAAATGGGCCGGGCACAGGTAATGCAGGCAGAAGCAGCAGGTGTGGAGCCTTCTGTGCTGATGAATCCGATTCTCTTAAAACCGACGAATGATACCGGTTCTCAGGTAATTGTAAACGGTGAAGTTCTTGGAAATATGAGTGCACGTGAGTATTTTGCTCACAAGAAAAAACTGATTCCGGATATTATGAAAGCATACCGTACTCTGGAAGAAACCAATGATATTATCGTGATCGAGGGAGCCGGAAGTCCGGCAGAGATTAACCTGAAAGCAGATGATATCGTCAATATGGGAATGGCGAAGATGGTGGATGCACCGGTTCTTCTTGTGGGAGATATCGACAGAGGCGGTGTGTTTGCCCAGCTGTACGGAACGGTAGAACTTCTGGAACCGGAAGAGAGAGCACGAATCAAAGGTTTGATTATCAATAAATTTCGGGGAGATAAAACGATTCTGGATCCCGGAGTAGTGATGCTGGAAGAGAAGACAAAAATTCCGGTAGTAGGCGTTGCCCCTTATCTGCAGATTGAAGTCGAAGACGAAGACAGCCTGACGGAACGCTTCCATAGAAAGGAAGAACGGGGTCTGATTGATCTGGCTGTCATTCGTATCCCCAGAATTTCCAATTTTACAGATTTTAACCCCTTTGAAAGCATCGAGGGTGTTTCTCTTCGTTATGTACAGACGGTATCGGAATTAGGAAATCCGGATATGATTCTGTTACCCGGTACGAAAAATACAATGGAAGATTTGTTGTGGATGCGGCAAAACGGTCTGGAGGCAGCAATTTTGAAAGCGGCTGCGAACGGTACTGTGATCTTCGGAATCTGCGGCGGTTATCAGATGCTTGGTGAAACACTGCATGATCCTCATGGTGTTGAAGCCGGCGGCAGTATCAAAGGTATGGGCTTGCTGCCGATGGATACCGTGTTTGCCGAACAGAAGACACGAACACGTGTAGAAGGTGTTTTTTCGCCGAGAGAAGGAATTTTGAGTGATTTGAACGGCTTTGCCATTGAAGGATATGAAATTCATATGGGGGAGAGCATTCTGCACGATTCTTTGCGTCCTCTTACCACACTGATCGATGATACATTAAGGGCGGAAAGCTCCGGATGGACGGTGGAAAAAGAAGACGGCGCTCAAAAAAGCAATGTATATGGTACCTATGTTCATGGCATTTTTGACAGGGAAGAGGTAGCAGGAAAAGTTGTGGAGGCATTGGCGAAAGCGAAAGGGATCGCTATGGAAGAAATTCACAGTATGGATTACCAGGCTTTTAAAGAAAAGCAGTATGATATTCTGGCTGATGCATTGAGAGAGCATCTGGACATGAAGAAAATATATGAAATTCTTGAAAAAGGAGCGTGACTTTCATGAAAATACAGCTGGAGAATGTTAGCCCTCATGAAATTGAGAAAAGAAGTTTTGAGATTATTACCGAAGAGTTGGGCGATCGTGTGTTTCCAAAAGACCAGGAACTGATTATCAAGCGATGCATTCACACCAGTGCCGACTTTGACTATGCAGATAACATGTGTTTTTCAGAAGGGGCAGTGGAAAAAGCTTTAAATGCCATCAAAAATGGTGCCTGTATCGTGACAGATACACAGATGGCACGCTCGGGGATTAATAAAAAAGTGCTGTCCCGTCACGGCGGAGAAGTCTTCTGTTTTATGTCGGATGAAGATGTAGCCGAAAAAGCGAAAAAAAGCGGTACTACAAGAGCTGCCGCATGCATGGAAAAGGCAGCCGCGCTGGAGCGTGAACTGATCATTGCAGTTGGAAATGCACCGACAGCGCTGGTACGACTTTATGAACTGATAAAGGAGGGAAAAATCCGTCCGGCTCTTGTCATCGGTGTACCGGTAGGCTTTGTCAATGTCGTACAGTCCAAAGAACTGATTATGGAAACCGATGTTCCGTACATCGTTGCAAAGGGCAGAAAGGGAGGCAGCAATATCGCTGCATGTATATGCAACGCGCTTCTCTATATGATGGATCAGGATCGCGGTTATTAATCCTGAAAAAGAGCTCTTGACATTTTGAAATCCAATGAGTATACTAAAGCATATTGAAAAAGGCTGTGAAGGGAACAAGTAGGCTGTGGGGAAGTGTACAGAAAGCTGCCGGTTGATGAGAGGCGCACACAAAAATCCACGGATTCGAATACCTCCCGGAGCCGCACACCGAAACTGTGAGTATGATTGGATACTCCGGACAAGTAGGCTGTGCCGTAGGAGACGAACGTTACAGCGTCAGGGTATTTATTTTGGTGATACCGACAAAGGCAGCTGCCGTGAGACAGCTGTGAAGTAAGGTGGTAACACGGGAGATACGGGCTCTCGTCCTTTAGATCGAAAGGACGGGAGTTTTTTTATTGCTTTTGTACTGCAAAGCGGTGAAAAAATTTCCGATTCCAATCGATGCTGCGTACCCGATGAGTATGAAAAACAATAAAGGAGAACAAAAAATGCAGATTTATGATGAATTAGTCGCCCGCGGACTGATTGCACAGGTAACCGATGAAGCGGAGATCAAAGAACTTGTAAACAATGGAAAGGCAACCTTTTATATCGGATTCGACTGTACCGCAGACAGTTTAACAGCCGGACACTTTATGGCACTGACGCTTATGAAAAGAATGCAGCTGGCAGGAAATAAGCCTATCGCATTGATCGGAGGAGGCACAACTATGATCGGTGATCCGTCCGGACGAACCGACATGAGAAAAATGCTGACCCGCGAGGAGATCGATCACAATGCAGAGTGTTTCAAACGCCAGATGGAGCGTTTCATTGACTTTGGCGAAGGAAAGGCAATGATGTTAAATAATGCAGACTGGCTGATGAATCTGAATTATGTCGATATGCTGCGCGAAGTAGGAGCCTGCTTCAGTGTCAATAATATGCTGAGAGCAGAGTGCTACAAACAGCGTATGGAAAAAGGACTCTCCTTCCTGGAATTTAATTACATGATCATGCAGAGCTATGATTTTTATCACATGTTCCAGAAATACGGCTGCAACATGCAGTTTGGCGGAGATGATCAATGGTCAAATATGCTTGGCGGTACAGAACTGATTCGCCGTAAGCTTGGCAAAGATGCATATGCAATGACCATTACACTTCTTACGGATTCCCAGGGCAAAAAGATGGGAAAAACAGCGGGAAATGCAGTATGGCTGGATCCGAACAAAACGAGTCCCTTCGATTTTTATCAGTACTGGCGCAATGTGGGTGATGCAGATGTATTAAAATGCATCCGCATGCTGACATTTTTGCCTCTCGAGCAGATCAACGAAATGGACACCTGGGAAGGAAGCAAGTTAAATGAGGCAAAAGAAATTCTTGCCTATGAATTAACAGCTATGGTACATGGCGAAGAAGAAGCAAAAAAAGCGCAGGAAGGGGCCAGAGCGATCTTCTCATCCGGAAATTCCGAACACATGCCGGTCTGCGAACTGAGTGAGGGAGATCTCACTGACGACACAATTGACGTGGTAAGCCTGCTTGTAAAATCAGAACTTGTGAAAACCAGAAATGAGGGACGGCGTGCTGTTGAGCAGGGCGGCGTTTCCATAGACGGAGAAAAAATCACGGATTTCAAATATTCACTGTCAAAAGATGCTCTTTCAGGAGATGGAATTGTCCTCAAAAGAGGAAAGAAGAATTTCAAAAAAGTTTGCTTAAAGTAATCGATTGTGCTATGATATATGATATGTGTAACTATTTCGGGGCTTAAAGCTCAAAGGAGTGTTACTCCTTTGATTAGCCGGGTAGTTATGGATCTGTTTTATTATGGAGGAAAAACAGTCATGAAAAAATATGGCGTAAATGAATTACGTAAGATGTTTCTGGAGTTTTTTGAGAGCAAGGGACATCTGGCGATGAAAAGCTTTTCATTGATTCCAAACAATGATAAAAGCCTTCTTCTGATTAATTCCGGCATGGCACCGCTGAAACCGTACTTTACCGGTGCAGAGATTCCGCCGAGAAGAAGGGTTACCACCTGCCAGAAATGTATTCGTACCGGAGATATTGAAAATGTTGGAAAGACAGCACGTCACGGTACCTTCTTTGAAATGCTTGGAAACTTTTCCTTTGGTGATTACTTCAAACATGAAGCAATTGCCTGGTCCTGGGAGTTTTTAACGGAAGTGATCGGACTGGATCCGAATCGCTTATATCCATCCATTTTCCAGGATGATGATGAGGCTTTTGAGATTTGGAACAAAGAGATCGGAATTCCTGCCGAGCGTATTTTCCGTTTCGGAAAAGAAGATAACTTCTGGGAGCACGGAGCAGGTCCCTGCGGTCCCTGTTCAGAAATCTATTATGATCGCGGTGAAAAGTATGGCTGCGGTAAACCGGGATGTACAGTAGGATGTGACTGTGACCGTTACATGGAAGTATGGAACAACGTATTCAGCCAGTTCAACAACGACGGTGAGGGGCATTATACCGAATTGATCCAGAAAAATATTGATACCGGTATGGGTCTTGAGCGTCTGGCTGTTGTCGTTCAGGATGTGGATTCTATTTTTGATGTGGATACCATTCAGGCACTTCGCGACAAGGTTTGTGAAATCGCAGGAAAAACATACGGTGCTGATCATGAGGCCGATGTTTCCATTCGCCTGATCACTGACCATATTCGTTCCGCAACATTCATGATTTCTGACGGTATCATGCCTACAAATGAGGGTCGTGGCTATGTTCTGCGCCGCCTGATCCGCCGTGCTGCCCGTCATGGACGTCTTCTTGGAATTGACGGACTGTTTCTTGCAAAACTCAGTGCAAGCGTAATTGATGGTTCTAAGGACGGTTATCCGGAACTGGAAGAAAAGAAAGAATTTATCTTCAATGTACTGCGCAATGAAGAGACACAGTTTAATAAGACCATCGACCAGGGTCTTCGGATTCTTTCCGATCTGGAAGCAAAAATGCAGGAAGAAGGAAAACAGACACTGGATGGTCAGGATGCCTTCAAGCTGTATGACACTTATGGATTCCCTCTGGATCTGACCAAGGAAATTCTTGAGGAAAAAGGCTATGGCATAGATGAAGAGGGCTTCCATGCAGCGATGGAGGCACAGCGTACCCGTGCAAGAGAGAGCCGCGAAGTGACAAACTATATGGGTGCAGATGCTACTGTTTACGATGAAATCGATCCTTCTATCACGACAGAGTTTGAGGGATACGAATATCTGACCTATGATTCGAAAGTGACGGTTATGACGACTGAAAAAGAGATTGTAACCGCATTGATGGAAGGCCAGAAGGGAACTATCTTTGTTGAGCAGACACCCTTCTATGCTACCATGGGCGGACAGGAAGGTGACCGCGGTGTGATCAGAACCGCCAACGGCGTTTTTGAAGTAGAAGACACCATTAAGCTGCGCGGCGGTAAATATGGCCATGTAGGTGTTATGAAATCCGGAATGATTTCTCAGGGAGAAACGGTAACACTGGAAGTGGATACAGCAGGAAGAAAAGATACCGAGAAAAATCACAGCGCAACCCATCTGCTTCAGAAGGCGTTAAAAACAGTGCTTGGATCACATGTAGAACAGAAAGGTTCTCTTGTAACACCGAACAGACTCCGTTTTGACTTTGTACATTTCA
>JAQYOA010000170.1 GCA_028727605.1 Lachnospiraceae bacterium | reverse complement strand
GTAACGGGAAGGTATCCGTTTCCACCTTTTTCCAGATCTTCCACGGAATACGGGTTGCAGGACGGGCTTTCCACAAATACCAGCGCCACATCTGCATCCTCCGGTTTGTCCACTCTCTGTCCGTATTTTTCCAGCACTTCCGCGGAAACCGGATCTTCTGATCTTTCCGGCAGATCAATGCGGAAAAATGCTTTCGATGCCCGTATTTTCCGTTCCGGGATATAGATTTTCAGCCCTTTTTGCAGCGGAAGAATTCCCTTTCCACAGGATGTTGTACGGTTTTTCAGCAATACAACAGATTTTTGCTGCGCTTCATATCCATGGCGGCAGAATTCCTCACATCCGACAATCTTCGCTGATTCTTCCGGATCCAGATAAGGATCTTCAAACAATCCGCAATGGAAAATATTAATCAACAGCCTTGTCGCTGAGAGTTCCATACGTTCCCGCATCAGCTTCTCTCCATAACACTCACATCCGATCCGGTAAGCCTCAATCACCGGAGCAGCTTCGCTGTTTCCTCCAAACTGATCGACACCATTTGTGATCGCCAGCAGACATCTCTCCGCCTCAGACAGATCCTGCACCCCATAGCAGCGGCTGCCGAATCCTTCAATTGTCGGGTTGGGATCCTGCGTAATTCCCCAGTCCGTGCATACAATCCCGGGAAATTTGTACTTGCCGCGCAACAGGTCCTTGATCAGATATTCGCTGTAGGAATTTCCAACATTTTTCCCGTTTTTCTGGTCTACACCGTAAGAAACCGTGTAATACGGCATAACGGCAGATGCACAGCCCGTCGGACCGTCCAGCTTAAATGCCGCTTCCGTAAACGGTTTTAAATGTTCTTCGAAATTGTCCGTCGGGTAAACCGCATATTCTCCGAAGGCATAATGGGCATCTCTTCCGCCTTCTCCGGTTCCGCCGCCAGGCCAGTGTTTTACCATCGTGTTGACACTGTCTTTTCCCCAGCCGTCAGGCTCTCCTTCTGTGGTCTGCATACCGTCGCAATATGCCTTCGTCAGCTTTTTCGCCATCTCGGTTTCTTCCCCTAATGTATCCATGAAACGCATCCAGCGCGGCTCCGTACAAAGGTCGATCTGCGGTCCAAGGGCGGTGGTAATTCCAAGGGCACGGTACTCTTTGGATGCATCCCGTGCAAACTGTCCTGCTACTTCCGGGTCGAAGCAGGCAGCAAAACCGATGCCTTCCGGCCATTTGCTCACATCGCTTCCTCCGCTCTTAAATTCCGCTCCGGAATCCTTTGCACCGTTTCTCGGATCAGAAGAGATATTCACCGGTATTCCATGGGGAAGTTCCTCTGCCTTTTTCTGAAGTTCATTGTTCCATCTGGCGGATACAGCGGCATTTTTTACTGTAGTCAGCAGAATATGACGGATATGCTCCTGTTCCAGAAAGATCTTCTGCTGATCCGACAGTTCATACGGTTCTTTTTGGGATTCCGCAAAGGTTTTCCCGTCAAAAGTACCCTGGAACGGTCCGTTTGCCATAGGAGGCACAGCCTGATGAGGAGAATACAGCATTAAGCCGGCAATCTCTTCAATTGAGAGGCGCCGTGCAAGATCTTCTGCCCTTTCCCGATCCGACAAACGCCAGTCTTCATAGGGCAGCAATTCCCCTGTGCGTTCCAGATCTTTAAAGTAAAAACCATCCTGCTCCAATATACGGACTCCTGAGCTTTTTGACCAGGCGATCGTTTTTCCTCCCTCCTGAACGATACGCAGGATTCCGTCTTTTTCGGTCTTTGTTCCCATAATTTTTTCCCCTTTTCCGTTTTCTTTTTCGTTCTACACAAGTTCAAATTCAGCGCCGTCTGTAACAGTGCTGCTGTTTCCGATCATAACCCGGAAAGTTCCCTTCTCACTGCCATAGCTTCCGTCTTCCCGGTAAAACCGAAGCATCTCTTCGCTGATCACAAACACAGCCTCTTTTTCTTCTCCCGGCAATAACGTGACTCTCTTAAAACCTTTCAGTTCTTTTACCGGACGTACAACACTGGAGTAATTATCCCGAAGATACAGCTGTACCACTTCTGTTCCGCTGCAGTTTCCGATATTTTTCACAGTAACCCGCGCTGTGATTGTTCCTTCCTGATCCATCTGATTCTGATCCAGCCGGACCGGTGAAATTTCAAAATCCGTATAGGAAAGACCATAGCCAAACGGGTAGAGCGGTGCATTGGGAATATCCAGATATTTGGAACGGAATTTTTCTTTCATACCCGGAAGGTTCGGCCGTCCTGTACTATATTCATTATAATGTACCGGAACCTGTCCCACACAGTACGGAAAACTCATGGGAAGCTTTCCGGAAGGATTGCTCTTTCCGGTCAGAACATCTACGATAGCATGGCCTCCTTCTGTCCCCGGGAACCAGACCTCAAGAATCGCTCTGGCTTTTGCACTGATTTCCCTAAGATCCAGCGGACGGCCGCTAAAAAGCACAACCACCACGTTGGGATTTACCCTACACACCTTACGGAATAGTTCCATCTGAATTTCCGGGATATCCAGCATTGCCCGGCTGGACGCCTCACCGCTCTGAAGGTAATGCTCTCCCAGCGGCATCACCACCAGGTCTGCCTCTTTTGCCAGTGTAAGCGCCTCCTCTTCCATGATACGAAGTTCTTTTTCACTGATCTTATGCTCCTCGGTTCCGGTAAATCCAATCAGTTCCACATCTCTGCCGATCACCGGGCAGCCATTGTGATAGCTCGTCCGCTCCGGATGAAAGACTTCTCTTGCAGCACTTTTCACAGTCACACAGTCCTTTGCATCTCCTGTGAAAGACCAGCTGCTTTTGATCTCCTGATTCTCCGTATAAGGTCCCACAAACGCAATCTTTTTGTTCAGATCCAACGGCAAAATTCCATCATTTTTCAGAAGGACAAAAGATTCCGCTGCCGTTTTCCTTGCCAGAGCACGGTGTTCCTCGCAGAGAATCACCTCGTTTTCCTTCTCGGGATCCGCATCTTTATACGGATTCTCAAAAAGTCCCAGCTTGTTTTTTAATTCCAGAATCCTTCCAACTGCTTCGTCAATCAGACTTTCCTGTACTTTTCCCTCTTCCACCAGACGGCAGAGGTTTGCCGAATAAACAGAGGTCATCATGTCAATATCTACACCGGCCTCCAGTGCTTTTACGGCTGCTTCACATTCATCCGCAGAACTTCTGTGTGCCACGGTTTCCAGAATTGCCGAAAAATCGGAAATCAGCACACCGTCAAAGCCCATCTCACCTCTCAGCACATCTCTCATCAGCCATTTATTTGTACTTGCAGGAATTCCGTTAATCGTGTTGAAGGAAGTCATCACCAATTCGGCTCCTGCGTCAATTCCCGCTTGATAAGCCGGCAGATAAAATTCCCGGAACGTATGCTCAGACAGTTCCACTGTATTGTAATCTCTCCCGGCCTGCGCCCCTCCATAGCCCGCAAAATGCTTTACACAGCTGGCTACACGTCCTTTTTCACCCGGATTTTCTCCCTGAAATCCTTCCACCATCGCTTTTGCAAAACAGCTGTTCAGATAAGGATCTTCTCCTGTCGATTCCATGACACGTCCCCACCGGGCATCTCTTACCAGATCCACCATAGGAGAAAACGTCACATGAAGTCCCATTACGGAAGCTTCCTTTGCTGCGGCGTGGGCACACTCTTTCGAAAGTTCCGGATGAAACGTAGCTCCCTGAGCCAACGGCATCGGAAAGATCGTTTTCATTCCATGGATCACATCCATCATGAATAACATGGGAATGTGATGCGGCTGTTTTTTCATATAGTCATCCTGCAGACGCATTAATGTCTTTGCTCCGGCAGCTCCGAGAATCGAACCGGCCATCTCAAGGTCTTCTTTTTGCAGTCCCATATCTCTTGCCGGACCGGTAAGCACCTGATTTTCATCTCCCAGATAAAACGCTCCGGAAAGCTGAAGCATCTGATCCACCTTTTCCTTTAGAGACATATCTGCCAAAAGCTGCTGCAACTTCTGTTTCTCCATATCGCATTTCCTCCCTGTACTGATATCTGCTGACACGGCCGTCCCTGATCAGCCATGAAACTATTGTCCCTTTTTCTATTTTAGAACAAAAAACGGCTTTGCACAATTCATTTTTTGTGCATTTATTACAGCTTAATTCCTTTCAATGCTTCCGCAAAAGCATTATTTACCGGTTCCTCCGCCTCTTTTTTCTGTCTGCGCATATAAGCTGCGACGTCTTTTTTGTTCACACCGCCGCCTTCCTTTTTCCTGCGCTCCTGAAATTTTGTCATACGCTCTTTACGGCCGCAGGAACATACAAACATTGCATCTTCTCCCTTTCCAATCAATTCCATACGTTTATGACATACGGGACACCTTGCATTGGTAGTGCGTGATACCGTTTCCCTGTATCCGCATTCCCGATCCTGACAGACAAGCAGTTTTGTGTTTTTCCCATTTACCGCCAGAAGATGCTTGCCGCAGATGGGGCACTTTTTGTTTGTCAGATTCTCATGGCGAAAAGTTCCTTCCTCTTCCTTAATCTGGTCAATCAGGTCAACGGTCTATGAACGGATTTCCTCCATAAATTCCTTTCTTCCTTTGTTTCCTTTCGCAATGTCAGTCAGCTCCATCTCCCATGCCGCAGTCAATTCCGGTTTTTTCAGATCTTCCGGTACAAGGCGCAGCAGCTGCTTTGCTTTTGAAGTCAGATAAATCTCATTCCCTTTTTTCTCCAGAAGAAAACTGTGAAACAGCTTCTCGATGATATCTGCCCTGGTCGCAACAGTTCCAAGCCCACCGGCCTTTTCCATACTCTCAACCAGGTTCTCTTCCCTGGACTCCATAAAGCGAACCGGATTTTCCATTGCCAGGAGCAGCGTTCCTTCTGTGAATCGCGCAGGCGGCGTTGTTTTTCCTTCTCGGATCGCAATCTTTACCTCTGAGAATCTCTGTCCCTTTTCCAGTTTCGGCAGATTCTGCTCCCGAATTTCCTCCCTGTTTTCCTCCTGCTCCAAAACGGAACCTTCATAAACTTCCCGCCATCCCATTTCCAGGATTCGTTTTCCTTTTGCCGCAAACCGTTCTCCATTTTGTTCTGCTTCTACAGTCGTTTCTTCATAAACACACGGAGCAGACAGAACTGCCAGGAAACGTTTTACCACAAGATCATAAATTTTTCTTTCCTCCGCAGACATGTGATTCAACTGTACATACTCCTCCGTGGGAATGATTGCATGATGATCCGACACCTTCGCATCATTTACAAAAGAAAGCTTTCCTCCAAGAGGCATCCGCTTTGCCTGGGCTGCCATTTTCCGGTAAGGACCGGTTGAAATAGCCTCAAGTCGTTCCGGGATTGTGGAGACCAGATCACTTGTCAGATAATGGGAATCCGTTCTCGGATATGTCAGTACTTTATGTGTCTCATACAGACTCTGCATCAGATTCAGCGTCTGTTTTGCTGAAAACCCGAAGCGTTTGCTGGCATCCCGCTGTAATTCTGTCAGATCGTACAGCTCCGGCGCATAAGACTTCTTTGTCTTTTTGTCTACCCGTGTAAGAATCATTGGTGCGCAAGATGCTTTCTCTCTGATCTTTTCCGCCCTTTGCCGGTCCATAATCCGCGTTCCGCCGCCATTTTCCTCTTTCCAGATAAAGGTGACCCCTTCCGCAGCTGCTGTGACCGTATAATACGTTTTTGGCACAAATCGCCGTATCTCCTGCTCTCTCTGATCGATCATGGCGAGAGTCGGTGTCTGAACGCGTCCGCAGGAAAGCTGTGCATTGTATTTGCAGGTTAAGGCTCTGGTCGCATTGATTCCCACCAGCCAGTCCGCTTCCGCCCTGGAAACTGCCGCCTGATACAGCGAATCATATTCTTTTGCGTCTTTCAGATTTGCAAAACCCTCACGGATTGCCTTATCGGTAACAGAGGAAATCCACAGCCTCCTGCACGGTTTCTGATTATGCGCCTGATCCAAAATCCAACGCGCCACCAGTTCTCCTTCCCGTCCGGCATCGGTAGCAATCACTACGTCTCCCACATCTTTTCTGGACAGCTGTGAAATGACTGTATGATATTGTTTTCCTGTCTGCGGAATTACCTTCGTCTTTAATCGTTCCGGCATCATCGGCAGCGATTCCAGCTTCCACTCCCTGTATTTTTTGTCATAATCCTCCGGATCCTGCAGCGTCACCAGATGTCCCAATGCCCAGGTCACAACATACCGGTTTCCCTCTATCACCCCATTCTCTTTTTTCGTACATCCAAGCACACGGGCAATATCCCGTCCTACAGACGGCTTTTCCGCAATTACCAATGTTTTCATAATCTCCTCCAGATTCTTTTTTTCTGCCGCATATCTTCAAAACGGCTCTATCTCATCTTTTCTCGCATGCATGACACATACAAAAAGCAGTGTACCGTTTTGCCAGTGCACTGCTTTCCCCTGTTTCCTATCTCAACCGACCCATCCGCTTGTCGCCTGCCATTTACTGCAGGTAATGAACGAATTTCTTTTTAACAGCCTCCACGTCGTTCGTATGTGCTTCAATCCGTGCATCCGGGTTGCCGGCTACCATCAATACACTCATCAGAGATTTGGCATCAAAAATACAGCTTCCGACCTTCAGATCCACATCATATTCCAATCGCTTCACCATATTGACAAACTCTTCCACGCTTTCAGCTTCGTCAAACTTGACAGGCAGCGAAACCATATCTTTCATCTCCTTTCTTCTCTACTCGCTTTCTGATGATTCCGTAAATAAGGATATCCTTGCCTCATTTCAGCCTCATTTGCTACTAAAATACCACATACCAACCAGCATGAAAATAGATAGAATCAACAAATTCAGGTGTTTTTTACAGTATATTCGCACAAATACTTTTTTTCGTTTTCGTCATTTCTATACATCAGTCGCTGTATATAATATTCCGAATCTTTCTGGTAAGTGCAAATGTACCGGAATCTTTTTTCTGAGTCATCAGCAAAATGGTCTGTTTTTCCTGCGGCGCATTGGCAAAATAGCATCCAAGCCAGCCGTCCCAGCCATACTCTCCCCGGCTTCCAAGCGTAACCGCCTTCTCCGGTTTCTGAAGGATTCTCATAAAATTCCCGTAGGTAAATCCATCCAGTCCAAACCATTCGTCCAGATATTCCTGCTGTTTTCTTTCCAACTGTCTCCTCGTCATAAAATCCACTGTGGATTTTCCAAGAATACGTCTTCCCCGATATTCCCCTCCGTTTTGCAGCATCATTGCAAAATGCAGATAATCATCCACGGTGGAAACCAGTCCGGCTCCGCCGGATTCAAAGGCCGGACGGCGATCCATGGAATTGCGGATGCCAAGATTGTGTCCTGTATATAAAAGAGACGGTTCTCCCTCCCTGCACTCATACACTCTTGCCAGACGGCTCTGCTTCTCTTTCGGTACCCAGAATCCTGTATCTTTCATCTCCAAAGGCTCAAACAATTCTTTCTCCAGAAACTCTCCGAATTTCATACCGGATACCATTTCCACTACGGCTCCAGCCGCATCTGCGGAGGTTCCGTAACACCAGGCAGTACCCGGCTGAAAAGCAAGCGGAAGTTCTCCCAGACGATTTGCAAACTCAACGGTTGTTATTCTTCCGCCATCTCCCTCATCGAGTCCTTCTATCACCTCATCAAACAGTGCTGCTGTCTGACGTCCCGCTTCCGTTTCCCCATTATATACAAGACCGGAAGTCATATTCAGCAAATCCATAAGGATCATTTCTCTTTGCACTTCTTCCAGCTGTCCGTTATGAAATACTTTCTGATTGCGAAAGCCCGGCAGGTACTTCGATACCGGATCACACAGATCAATCTTTCCCCGTTCCAGAAGAAGCATCATGGCCGCCGCCGTCACCGGTTTTGACATGGAAAACAGCCGGAAAATCGTATCCCTTTGAATCGGTTTTTTCTCTTCAAGGTCTGCAAAACCTGCTTCCAGATAAATTTCCTCTGTATTTTCTTTCTGCACCAACAGCGAACAACCGGAAATCTCCCTTTTTTCCACTGATTCTGTGATTGCTTCCCAAAGTCTTTGCTTTTGTATTTCATTCATTCTCAAATTTCCTCCTTACCATTCGAATGACTGTATTCTATAATAAATCACTATTTTTTATTATACGTTCTTATGTCCCCATTTACAACCTTTGCCTGAACAATCATGTTGCCCCAACCGGGAAAATATGGTATGTTATATTTATGTATCAGCTGTTCGGCGTCTGTTAACCGAAACGAATTCAAACGTCTTTCCTGTGCCGAATCAGCTTGAATAGAAGTCGAGGTGATCAATATGAAATCGAACGAATCAGCAGAGAATTATCTGGAAACCATACTGATTCTGAGCCAGAAAAAACCGGTTGTACGCGGTGTCGATATCGCAGAAGAGCTCGGTTTTAAAAAGTCCAGTGTCAGTGTTGCTATGAAAAATCTGAGGGAAAAAGATCAGATTTATGTAACCCCGGAAGGTTATATTTATCTGACCGATGACGGAAAACATATAGCAGAGATGATCTATGAGCGTCATCAGCTGATTTCCTCAGGCCTGATGATGTTAGGTGTCAGCAAGGAAACGGCTATTGAGGATGCCTGCCGCATTGAACACGTCATCAGTGCAGAAAGTTTTGAAGCCATCAAGCGGCATCTGCATCTGTCTTCCGCTCCCGATCCGCAAGTATCTGATACAAAATAACTCACACAAAATACGGCAAGAAAAAAGAAACGGGATTCCTTTTCACAAAGCGGAAACCCGTTTCTTTTTTCTTAGAATTATTCGGAATACTTTTTGTATCCGGGATGTCTTCCGGTTACTCCATATCCCTCTCTCATGGTAATCAGACGGTCAATATTTTCTTTTGAAATCTCCTGTGCTCCTCCGAGCAGGTGAGCATTCAGGCTGATCTGCGCAAACAATTCCAGTGTTTCCATCCGATAATATGCAGTAATTACATCCGATCCCACAGTCAGCGCTCCATGATTCTGAAGCAGAACAGCATCATGTTCCTGAATATAGGGAGCAATTGCCTCCGGTACTTCATAGGTTGACGGAGTTCCATACGGTGTCACCGGTACAGAACCAAGCGTCAGAACCGTTTCAATCATGGAATATTCATCCAGTGGCTTGTTGGCTACTGCATATCCCGTAGCTACAGGAGGATGCGCATGCAAAACAGCTCCGACATCTTCTCTCTCCTCGTAGCAGCGGAGATGCATTTTGATTTCAGACGAAGGACGATATCCTTCCTGTGCCTCCAGAATCTTTCCCTCCCGGTCAATGCGTACAATCTTTTCCGGTGTAATAAAGCTCTTGCTGATTCCGGTAGGTGTGGCAAGAAAAGTTCCGTCCGGCAGTAATGCGGATACGTTTCCATCGTTAGCCGCTACCCATCCCTTCTGCCACATCTTGTGACACACATCACAGATCTGTTCTCTTATTTCCATATAACTTAATTCCATTGTCTCGTCTCCTTTTCTCTCTCCAAACTGCCGACAGGCCTCATCTCTTATCCAAGAACCTTTTTGCTTTTCTCCCAGGCCATTTGCCATGCATCCGTATCCATCGGGAAATAAGCTTTTATTTTCTCAGAGTTTCCCACAATCTCCCGGATTTCCCGCAGACTATGCACCTCACCGGCCGCCATCAGCTGCATGGAAAGGTTGCCGTATACAGTCGCCTCAATCGGTCCGGCATAAACCGGGATCCCACAGGCATTCGCTGTCATCTGACACAGCAGTGCACTTTGTGCGCCGCCTCCCACCAGATGAACTGCTTCATATTTTCTTCCCGTACAGGATTGAATTTCTTCCAGAACACTGCGGTATTTCAGCGCAAGGCTCTCATCAATACAGCGTACAACAGCACCCACACTCTCCGGCACTGCCTGGGAGGTTCTCCGGCAATATTCCCGGATCCGCTCCGGCACATTACCCGCTGGGACAAACTCCGGTGCATCCGGGTCAATCACTGCAAGAAACGGCTTTTCTTTTGTTGCCATTGCTTCCAGCTGTCCAAAATCGTATTGTATTCCTTCCCGTGCCCACTGTCTTCTGCTTTCCTGAATCAGCCAGAGTCCAATGATATTCTTTAAGAAGGATGTTTTTTCACAGCATCCCCCTTCATTCGTTACATTATATCGATAGGAAGCATCTGAAATCACCGGTGCATCCAGTTCTGTTCCAAACAGGGACCAGGTACCGCAGCTGAGGAAAATAAAGTTTTCCGCTTTTGCCGGAACTGCAGCCATTGCACTCTGCGTGTCATGTCCGGCTACCGCTGCAACCTTCAGATTCCGTACTCCAAGTTCTTCCTCAAGAGACCCTCTCATCTTTCCAAGAAGAGTTCCAGGCATCACAATCTCCGGAAGGAGCTGCCCCGGAAGTGAAAGAGCCTCCAGGACCTCACCGGACCAGCATTTCTTTTTGGCATCCAGCATTTGAGTTGTGGAAGCCTCTGTGTATTCTGCAGCCATCTCTCCTGACAGAAAATAATTGAACAGATCCGGCATCAGAAGCAGTCGTTTTGCAAGCTTCAATAAGCCCGGACGCTGTCTTACGTCTGCCATCAGCTGAAAAACAGTATTGATTTCCATAAACTGATTGCCTGTGATTTCATAAAAACGTTCCCGGTCAATCTGTCCGAATGCTTCCTGCAGCATACCCTCTGTTCTGCCATCCCGATAATGAATCGGGTTTGACAGCAGACAACCATCTGCATCCAGAAGACCATAGTCTACACCCCAGGTATCCACACCAATGCTGATGGGCATTCCATATGCTTTGCTTTTCAGAATGCCGTTTTTCAGTTCATGAAACAGACGCAGAAAGTCCCAGTACATGACATTTCCGTTCTTTTTTCCGAGAATTACCGGATCATTTGTAAAGCGGTGGATCTCCGACAATTCGATCCGGCAGCCGTTGTAACTGCCAAGCATCACTCTTCCGCTGGAAGCTCCGTAATCGGCAGCGAGCATCTGTAGTTCTGCCATAACCTCTCTCCTTATTTATAAAGCGGTCCGTATGCTGCACAGGCACGATAATCCTGTCCTTCTTTGTCCATTCCGAAAGCATTCCATGCAGCCGGACGGAAAATTTTCTCCTCCGGAACATTGTGCATAGAAACCGGGATACATGGTAATCAGATCAGCTCCGATATGTCCGTAACTGATTGCTCCATGGTTTGCTCCCCAGTTATTCATCACGTCATATGCCGTAGTAAATGCTCCCTTTCCTGTTACACGCGGTGCAAACCAGGTACACGGCCAGGTATAATCGGTTCTCTTCCAGAGTTTGTCTGATACTTCATCCGGCAGTTTCACTGTCCAGCCTTCCGCAATCTGAAGTACCGGTCCAAGACCTTTTACCAGATTCAGACGAATCATCGTTACCGGCATTTCTGCGCTGGTCAGGAAACGGGAGGAATAACCGCCTCCGCGGAAATATCCAAAATCGGCTTCATTCCAGGTTACTGCTTTCATAATCGCATCCTGATCTGCCTCATTTACCTCATACCATGGTTTCATTACTGCGTTTCCATCAGCATCCTTTGCTTCCCCGCATGCATCCAGGCATGCAGCACCGGAATTGATCAGATGAATAAATCCGCCTGCTTCCTTTGCTTTGCCCTCCAGTTCATATCCTGCTGCTTTTCTGACTGCTTCCGGACTCCAATAAGTACGTACGTCTGCAAAAATCTGCGCACGATTGGTCAAAAGCTTCATAAACAGCATTCCAAGTCCATTGAGTACATCATTTTCTGTTGCAAGAATATACGGCTCTCTGGCTCCATTCCAGTCAAAGGAAGTATTCAGCATTGCCTCTGCAAAATCGGCATTGGGATAAAAATCAGTCCACTGACGCTGGCCCTGGAATCCGGCAGCAATCGCATTATGTCCGACCATTTCTTCCTCGCAGCCCTCAGGAAGATGACTGTTTCCATTCATCAGGTCTTTGATGATGCACATCATCTTGACTACGAATTCCCAATCTGCATCTTTCTGCTCGCGGCTCTTCTGTACCTCCGGCGGATTTTTGTCAAAGCCTTCGATACAATGTTCCTTTGTCCAGGCAAGTGCCTTTTCAAATTCTTTCTGATCATAGATGCCTTCTGTCATACGACGAATCAGTTCTACTTCATCAACAGATTCCACGCGCATGCCGAGATAGGATTCAATAAAGTCATGATCAATGATAGAACCGCCGATTCCCATACACATAGATCCGATCTGCAGGTAGGATTTTCCTCTCATGGATGCTGCTGCCACTGCTGCACGTCCAAAGCGAAGCAGTTTTTCCCTGACATCGTCCGGAATTTCAGTTGCATCTGCTTCCTGCACGTCATGACCGTAAATTCCAAAGGCAGGAATTCCCTTCTGCGCATGTGTAGCAAGAACACTTGCCAGATAAACTGCACCGGGACGCTCTGTTCCATTAAATCCCCATACTGCTTTAATCGTCTGCGGATCCATATCCATCGTCTCTGCACCATAGCACCAACAGGGAGTTACCGTCAATGTGATATCTACGCCTGCTCTTTTAAACTTATCTGCGCATGCTGCTGCTTCTGCTACACGTCCAATCGTCGTATCTGCAATAATTACTTTTACCGGTTCTCCGTTGGAATACTTCAGATTCTCTTCAAACAGCTTTGCTGCGGAGCGAGCCATATTCATTGTCTGCTCTTCCAGAGATTCCCTCACCTTCATGTATCCTCTTCGTCCATCAATTGTAGGACGGATTCCAATCACAGGATACTGTCCAATCAGTCTGCTTTCCGCCATAACTTTTAACCTCCATTCGTTCATATGCGTGATGCTGTTTTTTACTTACACGAAACACACTATTTTTATTATACACTTGCAGGTCTGAAATTTCCTGTGATATAATTTCAAAAAACAGCACAATATTCACCTTCCTGTTCCACACAAAAAAGTTTCACATAACGAGGATCTTATGCATTATCTGGATTATAACGAGAAAAAACAACACGGCACCGGTGAGTTTCCATTGGAATACTACTCTGTAGATGAACACCATCCCAGATACCACATGCCTTTTCACTGGCATAAAGAGACCGAACTTCTTTTCGTCCGAAGCGGCCAAATAGAACTTTCCCTGGATGGCGTCTCTCATTTGGTCGGACCGGGTGATCTGCTCTATATTTCAGAGGGAGCCATCCACGGCGGAGACCCGATCAATTGTGTCTATGAATGCCTTGTATTCGATCCGAAGCAGCTGTTAATGTCTCTTCCTGCAGTCCGATATTATTTAAGGAAAATTGAACGGAAAGAGGTAATTGTTCAGCAGCACTTTACTGCCTCCTCCCAAATCACCGCCTGTGCCGACGTTCTCTTCCGTCTGTTAAGCAATCCTCCCATCGGCTGGGAATTATTGGTTCTGGGGAAATTATTCGAACTGTATGGTCTGATTTTCGAGGATAAGTGTTTTGAGATCGTAAATGCTGTACCGGTAAGTCAGGGGAAAATCTGGCAGCTGAAACCGGTTCTGGAATATATCGATAACAACTATCGTCTTCCTATCTCTTTGGAAGACCTGTCACGGATCGCAGGAATGTCTCCCAAATATTTTTGCCGATTCTTTTCCGCGATCATTCATCGAACACCGATTGATTATCTGAATTACTATCGGATTGAGCGGGCATGTTACCTGATGGAAACAGAAGAATTAACCGTAACCGACGCAGCCTATGAATGTGGTTTCAATGACAGCAGTTATTTCGTACGTATTTTCAAAAAATATAAAGGGATTACCCCAAAACAGTACATGAAAATCATCTGTCGTTCCTGAATAATTTGAAGTGTCCAAACAGAAAAAAACCGTACAGCAAACGATCCATGCTGTACGGTTTTTATAACTCATGCAATAAAAAAAAGAAGCTTCAAAAGCTTCTTTTAAGCGACCCGGATCGGGATCGAACCGACGACCTCCGCCGTGACAGGGCGGCGCTCTAACCAGCTGAGCCACCGGGCCAGAATACAATATAAAAAATTCTCTTATTAAAGAACCAGTGGACCTTCGGGGACTCGAACCCAGGACCGACCGGTTATGAGCCGGTTGCTCTAACCAACTGAGCTAAAGGTCCAAAAGAGCCGATGATCGGACTCGAACCGATAACCTGCTGATTACAAATCAGCTGCTCTGCCAATTGAGCCACATCGGCACAAAATAAAAACAAATGACTCCGACGGGAATCGAACCCGTGTTACCGCCGTGAAAGGGCGATGTCTTAACCGCTTGACCACGGAGCCTTATGAAATGGCCTAAAAAAAGCTCCCCGAGTTGGGCTCGAACCAACAACCCTTCGGTTAACAGCCGAATGCTCTACCATTGAGCTATCGAGGAACATTTCTTTTTGAAAGTATTCTCTTATTCGATATACCTTCAAAACC
>JAQYOA010000169.1 GCA_028727605.1 Lachnospiraceae bacterium | reverse complement strand
CTGTCTCAGAAATCGCCACGTTTTGTCCGAGTTCACCATCCCAGTTTACCGCCATACCGGCTTGCTGGACATATTCGGATGCGCCGTCCATTCCGAGCACTTCACTGGTAACTGCATTTTGTCCAAAATTTTCAATCCATACCCGTGTATAGAAAGGAATTCCACAGATAATCTGCTCCTTTGGAATATCTTCCAAAAGCACCTCAATTCCTGACTGCACAAAAGGCAGAGAAGCTACGGATCCTGCTTCGTCACTCCCCGAATAATGCTCATCGTATCCCATCATAATCACATAATCAACATATTTCGCCTGTTCTCCGCGGTCATAATAAGCCGTATAGCTTTGCGGTACCGGAGTGTCCACCGAAATCACCAGATTTCTCTTATGTGCCTCTATGGTCAGTTCCCGAAGAAACTGTATAAAATGCGGAATTGCAGCCTCTTTCAAATTTTCAAAATCCACATTGATTCCATCCAGCCCGCAGCTCTCCGCTGCCGCCATCAACTGTGATATCATATTTGTCCGCACAGCAGAGCTTGCCAGTGCCTCAGTGGAATCAAAATTCTGATTAAAATTATCAATAAGGCCCCATACTTCCAGTCCGGCATCGTGTGCCTCTCTGACATAATCCGCACTGGAGAGATCAAAAAGCGTACCGGAATTATCCGTCACAGAAAACCAGGTGGGCGAAATGACATTTACTCCGCTCATATCTTCTATCATACTGCCAAGTGCAGCATTCGCTCCCTGTGAGGTCGTCTGATGCCACACCAGATTGATTTTATGATCACGGCTCAGCTTTGAAAATCCCTCATTTACCGAAACCTCTCTTAATGCAGCCGGAGAAGTTTCCGAAAGATCTTCTTTCTGAATATAGCCGATATAACCATCCTCCGTCTCTACTTTACTCCACTCATCCATTTCATCAAGCACAAACAGAGTATCCTTCGCATGCACATCTGTCAGGATCGCACTTTTAATTCCGCCCCGGTAACGCACCTGGCTTTCCTCTGCGATCACTTCCGCCTGCTGCAGCTGTTCAAAATCAGTTCGGATCACTACACGGTTGGGATCACTGTAAAATGCGTAATCCATATCCGTGTATTCTTTCACCACATCCAGCGAAATACAGACGGTTCCGTCTTCCAATCTCTGCACCGCTGCCTGTCCATTGGGTGTCGTACAGATACTGGTATCTCCCGGAACCAATCCCTTTATCTCCTCCTTCGCGTTAAGCAGAATCTGCTCCGTATCCTGATCCCAGTAAAAACAGCTGTTCAGCTGACTCACAACGTACTCATAAGTTCCATAGGCTTCTCCGCCGATCAGAATTCCTTTTTCTTCCCTGACAGTGCCATTTTGTATCAATGCCACCTCATTTTCATCGGTAAGACCAAAATATTCCGTCCCCTCCATCCGCTCTGTCCCGGGACGATAATGTTCCGCAAGAAATGAAATAACCCCACAAATACTGACAAGAAGGATCAATCCAATGACAATCACAACCGGCAGTACGCTTTTCTTTCGCTTCTTTTTCTTCATTCTTATCCTCCGAATTGCGCGAAAGAATTCTTTCGCAAAACTCCCCAAAATACCTGTGTTCCGTTTTTGTGCATATCCGAATATAGTATAACAAAAAAAACACCCGATAGCAACCGTTATGCACAAGGGATCCTGCATTGGATTTCATATGTCTGCTATCGGGTATCTGTTTTGTTGTGGTGGTTTTTTGTTCTGATCCGATCATTTTCTCGTTCCGTAACGTATAAAATACAAACTCCTTTGCCGCATGTACCGGATACTGTTCTTGTTTTTTAGCTGCATCCGCATCCTCGCTGCGGTCTTTGAAAAAGAACGGTTTTCTCCCATAAGTCTTCCTGTAAAATGATCGTTTTCCTGATTTCATCCGGACCTGATTTTTCTGACCCACACACGAATTTCTCTCGCCGTATCAGTCTTTCTTAACGGCAGAGTATGCACCCTCTGCCCTGAGGGATAAAAACTGTTCTTATCCCTATTATAATCTGACCGGTAAGAATTACAAATAAAGATTCCTGCTGTATTTCTGAAAAATTTATGCGAAATGTAAAAAAAAACTTAAGTTCTTTACATCTTTTCACGATGTGATATACTAATCTAAAGTAGCCTGAAATAGAAGCCTTATGAGAGGATGTGATGGTTATGAAAATTGAAAAGATCAGCGATAACCAGATTCGCTGCACACTGACCAGTGCAGATCTGGCAAACCGAAAAATAAAACTCAGCGAACTGGCTTACGGCACAGAAAAAGCCAGGAACCTGTTTCAGGATATGATGTTGGAAGCCAATCAGCAGTTTGGATTTAATTCCGATAATTCGCCGTTGATGGTGGAGGCAATCCCCGTTGCACCGGACAGTATTGTCCTGATTATTACCAAGGTGGATGATCCCCAGGAGCTGGATACGCGTTTTGCCAAATTTGCACCTTCGGGAGACGAAGAGGCTGCTATGCCTGAATCTCCTCAATATTCCGGCGCTGACGATATTATCGATCTGTTCCAGAAACTTTGTGAGATGAAATCGAAAGCAGAAAAACTTTCCGGCAAGAATGGTGATTCCACAGAAGATAAGAATGAAAAATCTGTTGATCTGGTTCGCATGTTCCATTTCTCAACTCTAGACGACGTGATCAGTTCCGCCAGAGTGTTGAATCAATGTTTCGACGGAAACAATTCTCTGTACAAGACAAATTCAGACGCCAAATATCAACTGGTGCTCCATCAATCAGGCTACGCACCGGAAGATTTTAACAAGATCTGTAATGTCCTTTCAGAGTACGGAAAAGGAGAGCCTTTTACCTCTGCCGGGGAAGCTTATCTTCTTGAACACGGCAGCGCCATCGTAAAAGAAAAAGCACTGCAGCAGCTTGCTGCACTGTGATCTGTATCAGGAAAAACAAGTAACAATCAAAAAACTGCAGTCATAAAAAAGAGAA
>JAQYOA010000168.1 GCA_028727605.1 Lachnospiraceae bacterium | reverse complement strand
CCTTTGTTTCTGCTTATTTATTTTTATTCACAATTCTTGTTTCGTATTTTCCTGTTTCAATATCAATGTATCTGGTGAAAAGAGATACCTTATTCTCTTCATTCAGGCTGTTCCAAAGCAGATCGGTAAATTCATCGATATCATCCGGAATTTCCACCAGTTTCGGCTCTCCCTCAAAACTCGGAAGCGGATTTCCGTCATGCATATAGGTATGAATGAAATGACCTTCACCAGCTACACAGTCACTGTACGCAAAAGTATAGCGGTTGCACTGTGCCGGATTTCCGTTATTGCTCTTTAAAATCGACATTGCATAGCTGTATTTTCCGCTCTCCACATGCATAATTCCGGAAATACGAGGGGTATAGTTCGGAGCATCCGGCTCAAACTCTCTGGTGCGCAGAGACTGCTCGAAAGTCAGCTGTTTATCCATCCCTTCATAGATCGTGTCTGTCTGATCTCCATTGGTTACAATCGTCTTATTTCCAAGAACACGTACCGGTGCGTAGATGATCAGGCTTGGATCTTCCATCTTGGAAGGATCAAACGCCTGTGTACGAATGCCTTCGCCATCTTCCACAAAAACACGGTTACGGCTGTTCTCACTTCTTCCCATGATAAAATAACCTGCAACTGCACTTTTTCCGTCTTTGGATCTTCCGATCACAATTCCTCTTCCGGGATATGAATTTCCCTTTAATTCCTGTTCCAGTGATACCATGTTCATGACACATTCTCCTTTTAACGTTAATTTCCGGGGACAAAAAAAGCCTTCCCAATCCAAGCATTCTTCTCTCTGCCCAGACGGTCGGCCTCCAAATATTATACTCCCTGTGGTCAATTCCACTTCCGTCAGTCGTATAACTATTGTTACCATAACATTAAAAATCCCGCCTGTCAATAGGACAGACGGGGTTTTTCTCTCAAATCAGAGGATATTTCTCGGTCAGACCGTGAATCAGTGCTTTCGCCTTTTCACTGTTATTCTGTGCATCCGAAAGGACAAGGGCAATCGCCTGTGCAATTACATCCATGTCTTCTTCCACCATACCTCTGGCTGTCACCGCCGGTGTGCCAAGGCGGATTCCACTGGTAACAAATGCAGACTGCGGATCATTCGGAATTGTATTTTTATTCGCTGTTATTCCAACATTATCCAGCAGAAGTTCCACTTCTTTACCAGTTTTTCCAATAGATGCCAGATCCACCAGCATCAGGTGATTATCCGTTCCGCCGGATACAATTTTGATGCCTCTATCCATCAATCCCCGGCAGAGCGCCTGTGCGTTTGCTACTACCTGTTTTCCGTACTGCTTGAAATCATCACTGAGTACTTCTTTAAAGCAGACTGCCTTTGCCGCAATCACATGCATCAGCGGACCTCCCTGAATTCCCGGGAAAACAGCCTTGTTAAATTTATGCTCTTTTGCAAACTCTGCACTGGAGAGAATCAATCCGCCCCTCGGTCCGCGCAGTGTCTTGTGAGTCGTTGTCGTAGTCACATGAGCATAAGGAATCGGACTCGGATGACATCCTGCTGCCACCAGACCGGCAATATGTGCCATATCTACCATCAGGTACGCCCCTACCTCATCTGCAATCTCCCGGAAACGTTTGAAATCGATTGTCCTCGCGTAAGCACTGGCTCCTGCAACGATCAGCTTTGGTCTGCACTCTTTTGCAATGCGTTCCACCTCATCATAGTCGATCACACCTTCATCATTGACCCCGTAAGGCACAATATTGAAATAAGTTCCGGAAAAGTTTGCCGGACTTCCGTGAGTCAGATGACCTCCATGCGCCAGATTCATACCCATTACGGTATCTCCCTGGGAAAGCAGTGCAAAAAATACTGCCATATTTGCCTGAGCTCCGGAATGGGGCTGTACATTGGCATAGGTACATCCGAAAATTTCACAGGCTCGTTCGATTGCCAGTTTTTCCACTTCATCCACACAGCCGCAGCCGCCATAGAATCTCTTTCCCGGATAACCTTCTGCATATTTATTCGTCAAAGGACTTCCCATCGCCGCCATAACGGCTTTGGATACCCAGTTTTCTGATGCGATTAGTTCGATATGACTATTCTGTCTCTCCTCTTCTTTCACAATCAATTCCGCAATTTCCGGATCGACTGCTCTGACTTCATCCAGCGAATACATCTCATTTTCCTCCCTTAATCTTTCTGTCGCAAACATTTGTCCAATTGATGCGGACACTCCCATCATACGTGCTTTCTCTGTATTTGTCAACCCCAAAATATTTTTCATTTCAGCGTATATACAAACCCCCCTTAAGTAGATTTTGTTTCTTTACCTTGTCTACTTAAGGGGGATCATATCATTTTTTCTCTGCTTTCTGTGGAAGTTTTAAAGTTCAATTAATTCCTTGGGGGAATGTGCGAAGCTTTCAAAACAGTTCTCACGAATCACACCCATATCCTCAATTCGAACACCGCCAAAGCCCGGTACATAAATTCCCGGTTCTACGGTAATCACAATATTCGGTTCCAGTATATTTTTTCCAAAACGCGGCTCTTCGTGGATAAACAATCCAACTCCATGACCCAATCCATGGCCAAAACATTTACCGTATCCGGCCTCTCCGATAATATCCCGTGCCACTTTATCAACGGTCCATCCCTCGATACCGGAACGGATTGCTTTCTCAGCTGCAACCTGTGCCTTCAATACGGTATTGTAAATTTCTTTCTGCTTCTCGTTTGCTTTTCCTACGACAATCGTACGTGTCATATCAGAACAATATCCCTGATATTTACACCCATAGTCCATCGTCACAAAGTCACCCAGTTCCACTTTTTTCGTGTCCGGAATGGCATGCGGCATGGAAGAATGAATACCGGAAGCAACGATCGTCTCAAATCCAAGGTTTTCTGCTCCCGCCTTTTTCATCTGATACTCCAGCTCTGCAGCGATTTCCAGTTCTGTGATCCCCGGACGAATCACCTCCAGGATCTTTGTGAAGGCAATATCTCCGATCTCCTCAGCGCGTCTCAGATAGGAAATCTCCTCCTCTGTTTTAATCGCACGCAATGCATTTACCACACTGCCGAGGGGCTTCCACTCTTCCACCATAGAAAGTGCCTCTTTCAGACTCGCATACTCACAGTAGAGCATGGAAAGATCTTCAAAGCCGACCACACGGGCTTCATCCCGGCTGATACATTCAGAAAGAATCTGTGATCTTTTGTGCTCCTGATTTTCTTCAATTACGGTAAAATCGCTTTCCTTTCCGGCAGCTTCCGTATAACGGGAATCTGTAATCAGGACATTCTGATTTTCAGAAATATATAAAATCCCCTCACCGCCGCGGAATCCGCTTAAATAACGCATATTATACGGATCTGTAATCAATACAGCCTGTACGCCTGTTCCAAGTAATTTCTGTTTTTGTTCTGTTGTCATTTTCTTTATCCTTCCTGTCTGTTTTCTTCCGTCAGTCACACCAAAGCCAACGCCTGGTCCAGATCCGCAATGATATCATCCACATCCTCGATGCCTACAGACAGCCGGATCAAATCCGGAAGCACACCGGCTTCGACAAGCTGCTGGTCATTCAGCTGACGATGGGTGTGACTTGCGGGATGAAGCACGCAGGAGCGGGCATCTGCCACATGAGTCACAATTGCTACCATTTTCAGTCCGTTGGTAAATCGCATCGCACCTTCTCTTCCGCCAACCGGTCCGAAACAAAGCACACCGCAGGTGCCGTTTGGCATATATTTTTCCGCCAGTGCATGGTACTTGCTGTCAGAAAGGCCGGCATACTCAATCCAGGCAACTTTCGGATGGTTTTTCAGAAACTCTGCAACCTTTTCCGCATTCCGGCAGTGCCGTTCCATACGAAGATGCAGTGTTTCCAGACCAATGTTCGTCAAAAAGGCATTCTGCGGGGACTGACAGGCACCCATATCGCGCATCAACTGTACCGTAGCTTTGGTAATGAAAGCTTTCTTTCCGAATTTTTTTGTATAGATCACACCGTGATAGGAATCATCCGGCGTGGTAAGTCCCGGAAATTTATCCGCATTGGCATCCCAGTCAAAATTGCCGGAATCCACGATGGCACCGCCCATCGCCATAGCGTGACCATCCATATATTTTGTAGTGGAATGTGTCACAATATCCACACCGAATTCAAAAGGACGGCAGTTAATAGGAGTTGCAAAGGTGTTATCACAGATCATCGGAACTCTGTGGTCATGAGCCAGCTTTACAAACTTGTCAATATCAAGTACAACACCTGCAGGATTGGAAATCGTTTCCGCAAATACCGCTTTTGTATTTGGTTTGAATGCTTTCTCAAGCTCTTCAGCCGGAGCATCCTGATCTACCAGAGTCGTGTCAATGCCGAACCGGCGCAGTGTAACAGACAGAAGATTGGATGTACCTCCGTAAACTTTAGCGGCACAGATCACATGATCCCCTGCTTCACAGATATTTGTCACCGCAAGCATGGTTGCCGCCTGTCCGGAAGAAGTCAGCATCGCTGCCACTCCGCCTTCCAGGTCACAGATTTTCTGTGCAACCGTATCACAGGTCGGATTCTGCAGACGGGAATAAAAATATCCTTCCTCTTCCAAATCAAATAATTTTCCCATCTCTTCACTGGTAGAATACTTAAATGTTGTGCTCTGGTAGATCGGCAATACTCTCGCCTCACCGTTTCCCGGCTGCCAGCCACCCTGAACACAGATCGTATCTTTGCTGTACGCCATATATTTTTCCTCACTTCTGTCGTAAATTTTCGTCCGCGGCATGTCATCTGCCGTATTGCGAATGAATACCCTCCGCCGGATTTCCCGGGGAGGGTACCGTTATTCCTATTATAACGCGATCCTGCGCGGATGGCAATAAAAAGCGAACTACATCGTTCTTTCCTCAACAAATCTCTGAATGTTTGAGGCATTTACATATTTCTGTGTTTCACCGTCCTCTACAACAAGCAGCGTCGGTGCCTGCATAATTCCATACTTCTGAACCAGATCAGGGCGTTTCTCCGCATCAATCACCTCATACTGCTCACCTTCAAGCATTTCTTTGGCTATCCGGCAGTTGGGACAAGTGCTTGTGGTAAACAAATACATGCCGTCCATCTGGCCGCAGTCTGTCATCACAGCCGTTTCCTTCTCTGTCATTTTCTCTGCTTCCGCCTTCGATTTCATCCTTGCCTTATTCAGGCTGGAATGCTCCATATCATATACTGTTCTGTTCTGATACTCCTGACGCTTTCCATCGTTCCAGTTTTTTACCGGCCGGTAATAACCGGTAATACGGCTGTAAACCTCCGCTTCTTCTCCGCAGACAGGACAGGTGAAATGCTCTCCCGCCAGGTAACCGTCTTTGGGGCATACAGAATAAGTGGGTGACAATGTATAATAGGGCAGTTTATAATTCTCTGCAATCTTGCGTACCAGTGAGGCAGCGGACTGCCAATCGGGAAGCTTCTCACCAAGAAATGCATGGAAAACCGTCCCTGAAGTGTACAGTGTCTGTAAATCATCCTGAATATCCAGTGCCGAAAAAATATCGTCGGTGTAATCCACAGGCAAATGGGAACTGTTCGTATAATAGGGGGTATCGCCCTTGCTGCCCGCGGTTTTGATATCCGGCCATCTCTCGCGGTCATGTTTGGCCAGACGATAGGAGGTGGACTCCGCCGGAGTTGCCTCCAGATTATACAGATCTCCGTATTCCTCCTGATAATCGGAGAGCCGCTCTCTCATATGATTTAAAACATCTTTGGTAAACTGCTGTGTCTTCGGATCCGTCATATCCTTGCCCAGCCATTTGGCATTGAGGCCGACTTCATTCATTCCCACCAGTCCGATGGTGGAAAAATGGTTGTCAAAGCTGCCAAGATATCTCTTCGTATATGGGTATAAGCCCTCATTCAGCAATCGCGTAATCACATCACGCTTAATCTTCAGAGAACGGGCAGCCAGATCCATCATATGGTCCAGACGGCGGTAGAACTCCTTTTCATCTGAAGAGAGATATGCAATCCTCGGCATGTTGATCGTGACAACGCCAACAGAACCCGTGCTCTCTCCCGAACCGAAAAATCCTCCTGTCTTCTTGCGCAGTTCCCGCAAATCCAGACGCAGACGGCAGCACATGGAACGCACATCGCTTGGTTTCATATCACTGTTAATATAGTTTGAAAAATACGGAGTTCCGTATTTTGAAGTCATTTCAAAAAGAAGACGGTTGTTCTCTGTATCTGACCAGTCAAAATCCGAAGTGATGGAATAAGTGGGAATCGGATACTGGAAGCCGCGTCCGTTGGCATCCCCTTCAATCATCGTCTCAATGAAGGCCTTGTTAATCATGTCCATCTCTTTTTTGCAGTCTTTGTATTTGAAATCCATATCCTTTCCGCCGACAATTGCGGGAAGTTCTGCCAGATCATCCGGAACAGTCCAATCCAGCGTGATATTGGAAAACGGTGCCTGACTGCCCCAGCGGCTCGGTGTATTCACACCATAGATAAAGGACTCAATGCACTTTTTCACTTCACGGTAAGACAGATTGTCCACTTTTACAAAGGGTGCAAGGTATGTGTCGAACGAAGAAAATGCCTGGGCACCGGCCCATTCATTCTGCATAATGCCAAGGAAATTTACCATCTGATTACAGAGCACGGATAAATGCTTTGCCGGTGATGAAGTAATTTTTCCGTTAATGCCGCCAAGTCCCTCCCGAATCAGCTGTTTTAATGACCATCCGGCACAGTATCCGGTCAGCATCGAGAGATCATGAATATGAATATCCGCATTTCTATGGGCATCGGCTATTTCCTCATCGTATATTTCGGACAGCCAGTAATTCGCTGTGATCGCGCCGGAGTTACTGAGAATCAGACCGCCCACAGAGTAAGTCACCGTTGAGTTCTCTTTTACCCGCCAATCTTCTACTTTTACATAACTGTCTACGATTTCTTTGTAATCTACAATCGTAGATTTCATATTTCTGATTTTTTCTCTCTGCTTGCGGTAAAGAATATAGGCTTTGGCTACTTCCGCATAGCCGCACTGGATCAGAACATTCTCCACACTGTCCTGAATGGATTCTACCGATATTTTCCCTTCTTTGATTTTTGGCTGAAAATCAGCAGTCACACGCAGGGCCAGCATCTGAAGCATATCATCACTGTACTGCATCTCCTTTGCTGCAAACGCCTTTCCGATTGCACCAGTAATTTTATCAATACGAAACTCTGCAATAGCTCCGTCTCTTTTTTCCACCTGAAACATTTTGATTCCTCCCAATCCATATTTCATTCGTGTCTGTGTATTATCATAGCAGAGCAGTCCCTCCCCGTCAATAGAAAAGCACCATATCTTGTAATGTTTTTTTATTCATCACAAGATATAGTGCTTTTTGAGACTACCATAATTACGCATTTTCACTATACTCTGGCATATATTTCTTTTGGAACATAGGCTTTCACCGCAATTCCCTCAGGTAAATACTCCTCTTCCAGAAGAATTCCATAGTTCCTTATCATTGAAATAATCCCTGCCTGATCATAGGAATAGCAGCGCTCAATATAGATTTTTCCCTCACGCAGCTGTTCTGACAGCAATTCTCCCAGTTCCTCTAAGCCCTCTTTGGTTTTTGCGGACACCGCAAGGCTGTGATCTGCATGAAAGTCCCTGATTACTGTCCGGCTGGGAAGCTTATCCTGTTTATTGAAAAGAGTAATTACTTTTTTGTCTTCCGCCTGAAGCTGACGCAAAGTGTCGTAAACCACCTGCATCTGAAGTTCCATCTGCGGGTTTGAGGTGTCCACTACATGAAGAATCAAATCCGCATAACGCGCCTCTTCCAGCGTGCTGCGGAATGCATCGATCAGATGATGCGGCAGTTTATGAATAAAGCCTACTGTATCAATCAGCAAAATCTCCTGCCCATCCGGAAGTTTCATCGATCTGGTTGTCGTATCCAGTGTAGAAAACAGCATCTCATCTGTCAGTATTTCCGACCCGGTCAGGGCATTTAAAAGGCTGCTCTTTCCCGCCGAAGTATATCCAACCAGTGCGGCACTCGGTATATGGCTTTTCTTTCTTCCATCTCTCAAAAGTTCCCGATGCTGCCGTACTTCCTCCAGTTCCTTTTTCAGCTGTGTAATCCGCGCCCGAATCAGACGCCGGTCACTTTCCAGCTTTTTCTCTCCGGGACCCCTCGTTCCGATTCCGCCTCCCAGACGGGACAGTGAATTTCCTAATCCCGAAAGTCTTGAGGCACGATAGCGCAGCTGTGCCAGTTCTACCTGAATTTTTCCCTCGCTGCTCACTGCCCTGGCTGCAAAAATATCCAGAATCAGAAGGGTACGATCCATAACCTTGCAGTCCAGCGCCTCCTCCAGATTACGGATCTGGACAGCAGAAAGCTCATCATCACAGATAATCCCTGTGGCGTTGGCAGCTCTGACCAGAATCTTCAGCTCTTCTATTTTCCCTTTTCCGATATAGGTGCCGGGATGAATGGCTTCTCTGGTCTGGATCATCCTCCCTGCAACACTTGCTTTTGCTGTACGTGCCAGTTCAGCAAGCTCGTCCAGGGAACGTTCTGTATCAATTCCGTCATTTTCTTGAACTCCCACCAGGATCACCCGTTCTTCTTGTTCTTTTAGATCATATAATTCCATCCTGTTTCTCCCAATCCTTCCGGCACCTTATCTGCTCTGAAGAAACTTATTCTCCCTGACAGCCTCTTCATTATCCGGATACTTCTCAAGGAAAGCACTCATCAGGCTTTTTGCCTGCGTAAAATCCAGATTTTGTTCATAGACGACAATCTGATTGAACAGCAGCATTTCCTTTTCTTCCTCATCGGCTGTTTTGAGTCCCTCCTCGATAAAATTCAAAGCGCCCTGGGTATCACCCTCTGCCAAAGCACAGAGTGCAAGTCCGTTATTTGCCGCCGCTTCAAACCCATCTTTGGACAGGCCCATCTGGTACAGGGCTTTCGCGTCGGATGTTTTTCCATCATCCAGATAAATCCGGCCCAGAAGAAGAAACGCATCCGTACTTCCGCCCTCAACCGCACGGTTGAGTATTTCTGCTGCCGCCTCATCATCTTCCAGATAATAGTATACGCATCCAAGCTCATATTCATCCACGGTATCTTCCGGGACGATTTCGGAAGCTCTCTCCAGATATCTGTCCCCGTCCGCTTTCAGCGTACTCTCCTGGTAAAGTTCGTAAATATCCAGACACATTCGATAACTGGCTTCCAGGTTGACAGCCTGATCAAAATCTGCTTTTGCCAGCTCGTATTCCTTCTTCAGAAAATAGGCTCTTCCTCTCAAAAAGAAGACATCCGCATCTCCTTTTCCTTCCAGCATTCCGCTGCAAATCTCAATCGCATGGTCCAGATCCTCCAGATTCATGGCAGCCTCGATTTCATAAAGTTTTACATCCCGCGAGAATTCCTCATTCTGATATTTCATCGAAGCCAGACTATTCTCAAACGCTTCCAGCGCTTTTTCATACTCTCCGCTGTTCAGATAAGCAATTCCCTCGCCCCGATAGCTCTCTGCCAGGCGTTCCCCTGCTTCCACAGCCCCCTGAAACATGGCGATGGAAGTTACATAGTCCTGTTTTTCAAGGGCAGCCATCCCCTGATCATACAGTTCCGAATTCTTGTTTTCACATCCTGTGGCAATCATCACAAGAAGGGAGAAAAATATTACAATCTGCCGTTTCTTCATGCGATGGTCAGCCCTTCCTGTCTCATAACAGCAATTACCTGATCTACATACTTCTCACAAACAGCATCATCCGCCGCCTCAACCATTACGCGGATCACCGGTTCTGTCCCGCTCTCTCTCACCAGAATTCTTCCGTCATCACCGAGTTCTTCTGCTACTTTTGCAATCTCTGACTGTACAGCCTGATTTGCCTTTACTGCCGCTTTGTTCTCCACACGAACGTTTTTCAGAAGCTGCGGATAAATGGTTACCTCGGATGCCAGAATACTGAGCGGCTGTTTTCTTTCCATCAATACTTCCATGACCATCAGTGAAGTGAGAATACCGTCACCAGTAGCTGCATGTTTGCTGAAAATAATATGTCCCGACTGTTCTCCGCCAAGAGAATATCCATTTGCCATCATGTTTTCACAGACATATTTGTCACCGACTGCTGTTTTCTCATAACGAATTCCGGCACGTTCACAGGCCTTGTACAAGCCAAGATTTGACATAATTGTTGTGACAATGGTGTTATTATTCAGTCTGCCCTCTTCTTTCATGTATTTTCCGCAGACATACATGATCAAATCACCGTCAACAACATTTCCGAGCTCATCCACCGCGATGCATCGATCCGCATCACCATCGTAGGCAAATCCCACATCCAGATGTTTTTCACGAACAAACTTCTGAAGCGCCTCAATATGAGTAGATCCGCAGCCGTTGTTGATATTGGTGCCATCCGGTTCATTGCTGATCACATAGGTTTTTGCCCCTACCGCATCAAAAACACTCTTGGCAACAGAAGATGCACTGCCGTTTGCACAGTCAAGACCCACTTTCATATTTTTAAAGGAACGCGTGGGAATAGAAATCAAATGGCCGATATAGCGATTTCTTCCTGCTGCAAAATCCACAGTCCGCCCAATTTCCTCTCTTGTGGCAAAGGGGATCTTCGGTCCCTCATCATCAATGTAAGCTTCGATCTTAGCCTCAATATCCGCTTCCAGTTTCTGTCCCGCACCGTTAATAATTTTGATCCCATTGTCATAAAACGGATTGTGGCTGGCAGAAATCATAATTCCACAGTCGAAATTTTCTGTACGCACAACATAGGAAACACTTGGTGTGGTAGTCACGTGCAGCAGATAAGCATCTGCTCCCGAAGCGGTCAGACCTGCAACCAGAGAATACTCGAACATATAGCTGGAACGTCGGGTATCTTTTCCGATGACAATCTGTGCTTTATGTTCCCTGCCGAAATACCAGCCGAGAAATCTTCCGACTTTGTATGCATGTTCAACCGTAAGATCAATGTTTGCTTCCCCGCGGAAACCATCTGTACCAAAATATTTACCCATTTTTATTACTCCCTTCCTGCATGGGATGACAGCTAAGAGGATGCGTCTTCCCAAAAAAAGTTCACTTGTTACTCATATAACTTTTCACTGTATACGCCTTCGTCAATCAGCTTTCGGAACGCCTGCACCACCGATGCTTTATCTTCCTGATAGGTAACGCCAAACCACTCTGCTGTGGTCGGCAGTACTTTCACCTGTGCTCTGCCCTGGTGAAGAAGTTCATCAATATAAACCGGGAGCAGATATTCTCCCTTCACATCTCCCTCCTTCTGTGCAGAAAGAAACTCCACAAATCCACTCTCCAGTGTATCAATAAATTCCGGCTGCAGTCCCCACATATTCATCGATACATTGGAATCCGCATCCAATGGTATCCGTGTGCCGTCTTCTGCTAATACAGCGGCACCCTCTTTTGTCTTGACAATGTTCTTTGTCTCATTCACACCGGAAAGATTGCCTTCCTCATCAAGAACACAGATTCCCCTGGTAACGCCTCCGTTGTCACTTAACGTATTCTTAAGAACAAATCCTGCCATACTGATCGGCATGATCCCCTCTGTCGGATGATCCTGCACCAGATACTCATGCAGCTTGACAAAGGGTTCTTTTCCGTAGTAATCATCCGCATTAATTACCGCAAACGGTTCTTTCACAATTCCTTTGCAGGACAATACCGCCTGTCCGGTTCCCCACGGCTTCGTACGGCCTTCCGGTTTTTCAAATCCCTCCGGCAGTGCATCCAGCTCCTGAAATGCATATTCCACTTCCGTCAGCTTACTGATCCGGTCACCGATCACTTCTTTGAAGTCCTTTTCCAGATCTTTCCGAATGATGAATACCACTTTATTAAAACCGGCTTCCAGTGCATCGTGAATGGAATAATCCATTATAATTTCTCCGTTCGGTCCAACCGGCTCAAGCTGTTTGATTCCTTTTCCAAAACGGCTTCCGATTCCGGCTGCCATAATTACCAATGTCGTCTTCTTCATGCTCTTATTCTCCTTTTTTCTGAGCCTGACGCATTTTATGCTTCTTCCTGCATACTGCTGAGTTTCGCGGCCTGATCTGCTGCAATCAGACTGTCAATAATTTCATCCAGATCCCCGTTCATAATATTGTCCAGTTTATATAATGTAAGCTTGATTCTGTGATCGGTCACTCTTCCCTGAGGGAAATTATAGGTACGGATTTTTTCAGACCGGTCTCCGGTTCCGACCTGGCTCTTTCGAAGTGCTGCCAGCTCATCATGCTGCTTCTGCTGTTCCAGATCATAGAGCCGTGCACGCAGGATTTTCAATGCCTTATCTTTATTCTTCAGCTGCGATTTTTCATCCTGACAGGAAATTACAATTCCGGTCGGGAAATGAGTCAGCCGTACCGCCGAGTCAGTTGTATTGACACACTGTCCGCCATTTCCGGAAGCACGGAATACGTCAAATTTATATTCATTCGGATCAATGTGCACTTCTACATCATCCACTTCCGGCATGATTGCAACCGTCATGGTCGAGGTGTGAATCCTGCCTCCGGATTCTGTCTCCGGCACACGCTGAACACGATGCGTGCCGCTTTCATATTTCATCCGGGAGTAGGCTCCCTGACCGTTAATCATAAAGGTGGCATCCTTGAATCCTCCGATTCCATTTTCATCCACACTCATCATTTCGGTCTTCCAGCCCCTGCCTTCGGCATATTTCACATACATCCGGTAAATCTCTGCAGTAAAAAGAGCAGCCTCATCTCCGCCTGCTCCGGCCCTCAGCTCTACAATTACATTCTTTTCGTCATTTGGATCTTTCGGAAGCAATAAAATTTTCAATTCCTGCTCCAGCTCTTCCACCCGTTTCTTTGCCCCTGAGAGTTCTTCTTTTAACATTTCTCTCATCTCTTCATCGGACTCTTCCTCCAGCATGGTAAGGCTGTCCTCGATTGTTTCCCTGCAATTCTTATATTCCTGATATGCATCTGCAATGGGCTGCAGCTCTGCCTGCTCCTTCATCAGCTTTTGAAATTTTGCCGGATCATTTGCCACACCCGGCTCATTCAGCTGATTCAATACCTCCTCGAGGCGCATCAGAATATCGTCCAATTTATCAAACATCTGCATTACTCCTTATTTGTTTCCTGCTCATTATACCGGTCCTTTTCTTCCGGAGACCACCCGGTCCAATCCTGATAAATCCCGGCGCACAACAAGGTCCGTATAACCGGATTGTTCCATCAATTCCCGAACCTCCTGTCCCTGATCATATCCGATCTCCACGCAGAGATATCCTCCCTCTTTCAGATATCCGCGGGCATCACTGATAATCCGCCGATAAAAATACAGTCCATCCTCTTTTCCGTCCAGCGCAATACGCGGTTCATGGTCTTTCACTTCCGGCATCAGCTCCTCGATCACCTGCGTACGGATATATGGCGGGTTGGAAACGATCAGATCATAGCTCCCCTCCACATCCCGAAAAAGATCACTCTTTACAAACTGCGCCCTTTCTCCAAGCTCTGCTGCATTTTCTGCGGCTATTTCCAGCGCTTCCGGTGAAATATCCGCCCCTGTACCGGTACAGCCGGGGGTTTCATGAAGAATCGCTGTCAGGATACACCCTGAACCGGTACACAGATCCAGAATCCGTTCACCACCGGAGAGATGGCTAAGTGCCTCTTCTACCAGCACTTCGGTATCCTGCCTTGGAATCAATACATGTTCATTCACGTGAAAACAGAGACCATAGAACCAGGCTTCCCCCGTCAGATACTGAAGAGGGATATGGCTCCCCCTTTTTTCCAGAAGTTCACGGAATCTTTGATATTGACCTCTATCCATCTCATCACTGCTGTTTGCATAATAAGTACTGTGATTCATTCCGCTGACATACTCCATAAGCAGCCAGGCATCCCTTGCGGCATCCTCGATCCCACATTCCTGCAAATACAGAATAGCTGATTCCAATACGGATTTCAAGGTTTTTCTATTGGCGTCTGTCATTTGTCTGTCTTCTCCCCAGCTGTGTTCCCTGCCTTATTTTCCGCTTTCTCATATTCGTATCCGAAATTTTCTGCCAGATACGCCCTCCAGTCAAAAACGGCTTCCACCGCGCAGATCGCAACTTCCGCCATAGCGGCATCCGGTTCTCTGGTCGTCATGCGCTGAAGCAGAAGACCCGGTTTGCTGATGGCACGAACAATCCGATTGTCACTTCTTCCCGCCAGACGAATCACTTCATAGGCAACTCCCGCAATCACCGGAATCAGAAGCAGACGGACAACAATCCTGAGCAGCGGGGATTCTACCCTGATAAACAGGAAAAAAATAACACTGATCACAATGACATACATCAGAAAACTGGTTCCGCAGCGTTTGTGTTCTCTCGAACTTTTGAGCACATTTTCCACGTTCAGTTCCAGGCCATGCTCAATACAGTTAATACACTTATGCTCCGCTCCGTGATACATAAATACTCTCTGGATATCTTTCATGCGGGAAATTGCCGCGAGATAAATCAGAAAAATCAACACCCTTCCTATGGCTTCCGCAACAGCAACAACCGATTCCGATACGCCCGCTCTGCGCAGCAGATCTGAAAAGAAATACGGAATCAGCACAAAAATTCCAATGGCCAGAATCAGAGACAGACCCACTGTAGCATACATCATCAGGCTGTCTGATTTTTCTTTTTTCTTCTGTTCTGCCAAAAGCTCTTCTTCCGTCATCTCTTTCTGATTTGTTTCCTCCTCCTCTTCGTAAAAGGAAGCAGAATACATCAATGCACGCATTCCTGTAATCAGCGAATCAGCGAAATTAAACACACCTCTGAGAAAAGGTATTTTCAGAAGCATCGGATGCTTTGTCAGAGGCTTGTGTGCTTCCACTTTCACCTCTATTTCACCGTCCGGTTTTCTCACAGCAATGGAATAACGATCCTTATTCATCATCATAATTCCTTCCATCACCGCTTGTCCCCCGATGTTTGATGATTTCATATTTCGAACCTCCCTGCCGGTATCTCCCAAAAGACCCATTCTCTTCCCGGATACCGTCAACGTAAAATGGGTTGAGATTTTCCAACCTCAACCCAATCATTTTGCTTCCTGAAATTATTTAATGCCGTATTTCTTATTGAATTTCTCAATACGTCCACGAGCTGCAGTAGCTTTCTGCTGTCCGGTATAGAACGGATGGCATTTAGAACAAATTTCTACGTGGATCTCCTTCTTGGTAGAACCAGTTACAAAAGTATTTCCGCAGTTGCAGGTAACAGTTGCCTGATGGTATGTCGGATGGATTCCTTCTTTCATTTCATTCACCTCTTCTTATCTTTTCATTATTTTCTCGTTTTCGTACAGAATATATAGGGTACAGACATTTTTTCTGCTGTCTTGTCCCGACACAAACGATCTCTTTTCTGAACACAAACGAATATTTCATTTCACAGGTTGTCATCAACCTTGCACAGCTTTTTGATTATATCATGACTTTCAAAAAAATGCAAGCCTTATACTATTTTTTGTTTTTTTAATATCTGTACCAGTTCTCCGTTGTTTCTCGTTCTGGAAAACATGTTCAGAATGTTCTCCACTGCTTCCTCAGATTTCAGTCCATTCAGTGCTTTTCTCATATTATACACTGCTTCCTGCTCATCACCGGTGAGAAGAAGATCTTCTCTTCTGGTTCCGGATTTTGCAATGTCAATTGCCGGGAAAACACGTTTTTCCTGAAGTTTACGGTCCAAAACAAGCTCCATGTTGCCGGTGCCTTTAAATTCCTCATAAACCACATCATCCATCTTGCTTCCGGTATCCACTAAAGCCGTGGCAAGAATCGTCAGGCTTCCGCCTTCTCTCATATTCCTCGCTGCACCGAAAAATCGTTTCGGCATATGCAGTGCTGCCGGATCAAGACCTCCGGACAGGGTACGTCCGCTGGGAGGAACTGTCATATTGTAAGCTCTGGCCAGTCTGGTAATACTGTCGATAAAAATAGCCACATCTTTCTTATGTTCCACCAGACGCTTAGCCCGCTCAATCACCATCTCCGAAACTCTTCTGTGATGTTCCGGCAGTTCATCAAAAGTAGAATAGATGACTTCCACATTTGGCCCCTGAATTGCTTCCTTAATATCCGTCACTTCCTCCGGACGCTCATCAATCAGAAGAATAATCAGATGCATCTGAGGACAGTTTTTCAAAATCGACTTTGCCGCTTCTTTCAGCAGTGTTGTTTTTCCGGCCTTTGGAGGCGAAACAATCATACCTCGCTGTCCTTTTCCAATCGGACTCACCAGATCCACAATACGCATGGCAAGACTTCCGCCCGGCCGTTCCAGGCGAAGCCTCTCATTTGGGAAAATCGGTGTCATATCCTCAAAATTTCCTCGCCTCTGCATGGATTCAGGCGAAAAATTATTAACCGATTTCACATAGAGAAGGGCACTGAACTTTTCATTCTGTGATTTCACCCGGGTATTGCCGCGAATAATATCTCCGGTTTTCAGACCAAAACGCCGAATTTGTGATGGTGAAACATAGACATCATTCTCTCCTGGCATATAATTATCCGAACGGATAAATCCGAATCCATCCGGCATGACTTCCAGAATTCCGCAGGCTTCCCGACCGCTGTCCAGAGGAGTTGTCTCCGCCTTTTCATCCTCCCGGATCATCTGCCTCTCATCCACCGACACATATTTTTTTTCTTCTCTTATCAGTTCCGTCCTGGGAAGCTGCTGCTTTTCCATCTGAGCATCTGCCTCCGGTGCCCAACCCGGTCGTTTTGTCCCTTCCGTTCTCCTGTGAGAAATTCGTCGATTCTCTGTCCTTCTTTCCTCGAAAGCAACCGGCTCTGTCTTCGCTGTGTCAAAACTTGCGATTTCTTCTTTCTTTGAAACCGTACTCTCCATATCTGCCGCTGTTTCCGTCTTTACCGTCTCCGCTCCCGGAATTTCCTTTTTGAAGCTCTCTTTCTTGTCGCTTTTCTCACTTTTCACTCTCTGCGGTACATTTTTCCTGGCTCCGACTCTCACCCTGTCTTTCTGGATTGTTTCCGCACTTGCTGTTTCCGCACTTGCCGTATCTGCCCTATCGCCTTCCGAAGCATAATCCACCGATATCTGCATCTGCCTGCCGTCTTCTTCCAGCATGCGTTCAATCAAAGCCTCTTTTCGAAGAGTGGATACACCTTTCATATTTCTGGACTTTGCCAATTCTTTCAGCACGCTCAAGGACAGAGATTCATACTTTTCTCGTGTCATACGTTTGATTCCTTTTCAATTGAAATTTTGGGATAAAGTGTTTGAATTAAATATCTGACAGCAGTTTTTCTGCCGGGAAATGTCTTCCATCTTATCTGCTGCGGTTAGTGGGACTCGAACCCACACGCCGAAAGGCACAGGAACCTAAATCCTGCACGTCTGCCAATTCCGTCATAACCGCACAAAGGAAGTGAGCTGATATAAAAACCGGAAAGCCACATAAAGTGGCTTCCCGGCCCATACAGTCATGAAGCATCGGGGATTCGAACCCCGGACAACTTGATTAAAAGTCAAGTGCTCTACCGACTGAGCTAATGCTCCTTATGAATTGTTACTAACTGGGCTAGCTGGATTCGAACCAGCGAATGCAGCAGTCAAAGTGCTGTGCCTTACCGCTTGGCGATAGCCCAATGTTTCGCCATGCCGGCAGGGTGGATAAAGGGATTCGAACCCTTGGCCTCCAGAGCCACAATCTGGCGCGCTAACCAACTGCGCTATACCCACCATATTACGACTTGTTTTTCTCATCTTTCGATGAGACGTGCTTGAAGGGATTCGAACCCCCGACCCACGGCTTAGAAGGCCGTTGCTCTATCCAGCTGAGCTACAAGCACACAGCATATATGTAACATTCACATATGCAAGCGGGTGATGGGAATCGAACCCACGTATCCAGCTTGGAAGGCTGGTGTTCTACCATTGAACTACACCCGCGTACGATCGGGGTGACAGGATTCGAACCTGCGACCTCCTGGTCCCAAACCAGGCGCTCTAGCCAAGCTGAGCCACACCCCGAAAAGGTAATCCCGATTTGCGTTCTGAACCCTTCGCGCTCGACGCAAGATATATTATATTACAGGTTTTTCTGTTTGTCAACACTTTTTTTCAAAGTCATTCAAACATTCCATCCTGAACGGGATTCCGTCGGAAACTGATACTTTCCTATCTCTGACGGACTCAATGAGTTTACCATTTTTTTCTGATCTTGTCAACACTTTTTTTCATTTTCAGAGATAACTAATTGTAAAATGAAGATCATGTTCTCTGTCAATCTCCATAATCAGGAAACTGGGCTTTCGTCCCATCTGTCTTGGATAGGATAAGCTTCCCGGATTCACAATTGACAGATTTCCCTCCTGCTCGATCAGAGGGCGATGGGTATGTCCATACATCACGACATTGATTCCGCGGGCTTCGGCCTCTTCTCTTAAGTGCTCCGTTCCCATAGATGCACCATAATTATGCCCATGTGTAATCCATACCCGGTAATCATCAAAATCCACTTCCATTTCCCGCCTCAATTCCGAAAACCAGTCATTGTTCCCGGCAACCATATAACAGGGACAGTCCACCAGTGATTCGATATAATCTTCACTTCCTTCAATATCTCCGCAATGCACCAGTGCGTCGATCTCTCCGACTTTATGGATTACCTTTTCCAGATTTGTTGTATGCCCGTGTGTATCACTCACTACCAATATTCTCATAGCTCACCCACTCTCTTTATCCCACCGTATGAATCTCTTCCTTTAATAACTCTTTCATTTTCGCAAGAGCCTTTCCCCGATGGCTGATTGCGTTCTTTTCCTCTGCGCTAAGCTCTGCTGTTGTTCTGCTCATATCCGGAAGACAGAAAATAGGATCATAACCGAAACCATTCTCTCCTCTCTCCTCATATCCGATTTTTCCTTCTATGGTACCTTTTGCCGTCAGTACTTTTCCTCCCGGAAGTACAGCAGCAATCACACAGACAAAACGGGCAGTGCGCTGCTCCTTTGGAACTCCATCCAACCGTTCGATCAAATTTGCATTTTTAATTCGATAGGAAGTGTCTTCCCCCATATAGCGTGCGGAATAAACTCCCGGTTCTCCATTCAGATAGTCAATCTCAAGACCGGAATCATCCGCAAGGACCACAATATCCTGATCCCTGCAAAGCGGATCTGCCGCCACTGCTTTTGCTTTTATAATCGCATTTTCCTCAAATGTCATTCCATTTTCTTCCGCCTCTGACCGGATCCCAGCTTCTTTCATAGATAAAATCTCCATCGGAAGATCGCTTAAAATTTCCCGTATTTCCTTCATCTTGCCGGCATTTCCAGTGGCAAATATGATTTTTTTCATAACGTTCTTTCCTCTCTCACTAAGCAACATCAGCCATAAGTACAAATTTTATCACGGCCGACTCTGAACAGTTACCATTATATCTTATAATTCTCATATTGACAACTACAGAATACGGCAAAAACTCCATTCCGGCAGACATACGTCCAACACCGAAATGGAGTTTTCCCATGTTTTAATACATCAACGCTTATTTTGCAGAAGCTTTTCTCTGCTCAAGAAGAGTCTTAATACCATTGATTGCAAGAATTACAGCCAGGATCACAAGGAGAGCTGCCAGCACGATTCGTGCTACAAACCAGCCTGCACCTGCTGCTCCGCTGGCAAGACCATTCACATTAGTGATCAGTGTCTGTACCAGAGAAGTAATTGTTACGACCAGCATAAATGCCATCGGGAACAGGAACATTTTGTTGTTTCTTCCGACTTTTCCAAGCCAGGTAGCAACTGCCAGAAGGCCGATTGCTGCCAACAGCTGGTTGGATGCACCAAACAGCGGCCAGATTTTGGAATATCCGGTAAGACCAAGACCAATTCCAAGTACTACAGTGATCACTGTAGCTACCAGCGGGTTGGTCAGGACTTTCTTATAGCCTGTTGCATCTTTGTATGTCTGTCCGGGCTCAAGCCAGAACTCCTGGAACATGTATCTTGCCAGACGGGTAGCTGTATCCAGAGAAGTCAGACAGAATACAGATACGGTCAGTACCAGCAGAGAATAAAGTACATTTTTGGAACCGCCAAGTCCCGGAATGGTAGCAACCATCTCGGAAATACCGGTAGCGAATACAGCCGTCGGAACAACGGTTGTACCGTCTGCATATCTGGACCAGATAAATCCAACTGCACACAGAGAAATAATTGCCAGTGCACACTCAATGAGCATACCGCCGTAAGCGATCGGACGTGCATGAGACTCATTATCCAGCTGTTTTGCAGTTGTACCGGAACCAACCAGTGAATGGAAACCGGAAATAGCACCGCAGGCGATTGTTACAAACAGAGCCGGGAACATATATCCCAAAGAGCTTCCGGTAGGTGCCAGTGTATCTTTGATACCGGTAAATGCCGGAATATCAAGAGAAGCATGACCGGTCAGGGCACTTCCGAGGATACCTACAACTGCCACAATCATCATGAAATACAGCAGGAAAGAGCTCAGATAATCACGAGGCTGCAGAAGGATCCATACAGGAGCAACCGAAGCAACCGTAATATAAATACCAACGATTACCATCCAGGCTGTCTCAGACAGGTAAATCGGATGGAAATTCAGACCGATTACAACACAGATAACGATCGCAGCAACACCTGCAATCGTGGAAACTCCCAGAGAGAAGTTTCTTCTGTATACCAGGAAACCGAACACAACTGCCAGCAGAATAAACAGCACAGAAATCATAGCTGTTGTGGCATTTGCAGAACTTGCAGCAAGGTCTACCGCACCGCTCTCATCAAAAGTTGCTTTGAATGTATTTGCAACGATGGATCCGAATGCTGCTACAACCAGAATAAGGGTCAGGTATGCAAATACAATAAACAGCTTCTTTGCTTTTGTTCCCATTGTATCAGCGATAACCTCACCGATGGACTGTCCTTTGTGACGAAGCGATGCAAACAGTGCACCAAAATCATGAACGCCTCCGAAGAAGATACCTCCGATGAGAACCCAAAGTAAAACAGGTACCCATCCAAAAACTGCAGCCTGAATCGGTCCGTTGATCGGGCCTGCACCTGCGATGGATGAGAAATGATGGCCCATAAGGACCGGTGCTTTTGCCGGAACATAGTCAACGCCATCTTCTTCCGTGAAAGCCGGTGTTGTTCTCTTGGGATCGATTCCCCATTGGTCGGCAAGCCATTTTCCGTAGAATACATATCCGGCAATCAGAATTCCGATTCCGATTATCAGTACAAGGATACTATTCATTTTTTCTTCCTCCCTCTTATGTAAATTTAGTTTGGTGATTTATATGATATATTAAGGACGGAAAACCTTATTATATCCTTTTATTAATTCTCTCGCCGCACGATTACCGATCAGCTTTCTCTCCGCCATATCAAAAACCAGAAGCCGAACCTGGCAATAGCCGCGCAATGCAAAACGATAATTCTTATAAAAATGATATCTCCGGATCTTTCTTTTTACCTCCTTTGATACCGGCTGATCCGCAAAAAAAATACCAGTCACCAACGTATACATATGATCGGTGTCCGGTACCTCTTTTCCCCCTCGAACCACCTTTGGTTCTATCCAATTGATAAAATCATTCAAAAATTCATCTACTGCAGCTTCATCCAGATGATCCGTGACGCGGAAATAGACATCTTCATAACAGCTGATCCGCCAAAGCTCCGCCTTCTTTGTAAGTACATATTTCGCACCGCTCTCATTAAAATAAGCTGCGGCATCATACGTATGTCCGTTCACCTGACACGGAGCTGTAATGTCATAACTTCTCTCATAGGAATGCAGCAGTTTCTGCATCAGTTCCTGACCATTCATTTTCTCTCCGCCTTTACGCTTTCTTTCAAAGCATAGAAAAATAGTAGCACAATGATCTCTCTTTTTCAACTAAAATCTTTTCTTTTTTTTGAATTGTTCCAAAATATTTTCGGCAGTTTGCCGTTACAGTATCTCCATCTTTCCCTTTGGCGGTTTCGGCCCCTGATACTGATAATAATAGGTCTTCAGCATTCCGTTATAGATTTTCCGATTCTTATCCGCTTTCTTCCCCAGATACCGTTCCGCATCTGTGTAACTGGTGATCACATACATAGACCAGGAATCCAGCATGCGGTATCTCTCGCCCAGGGTCCGGTACAGTTCCGGAAGATTTTCCTTTTCTTCCAAACGCTCTCCGTACGGAGGATTTGTGATCAGAAAACCGTACTTCTTCGGATGAGACAATTCTTTTACCGGGCGCTGCTGAAAATGGATCAGATGATCCACACCCGCAAGCCTTGCGTTTTCTCTTGCACTTTTTACGATATTGCCGTCAATGTCAAATCC
>JAQYOA010000167.1 GCA_028727605.1 Lachnospiraceae bacterium | reverse complement strand
GCTGACAGCTCTCCACCTGTCCGGGCAGGATATACTTGCAAATAGTTCTGTGATTGGATTCTTCCAGACTGCCCAGTTCCACCTTGTTTTCATCCTTAATAATAACCACATCCTCTGAGGGTGTCCCTTCCCGTTTGATCAAAACGGTGGGATATGTGTGATGTGCCGGCGCACTGTTCAAATAAAACTTGGCCGGGTGAGCGGCATCCTTGCTCGCAAAGGAAATCTCTTTTTTGCCCATTCCGATATACATGCCGTCTCTCGCCGCTACTTCATATGCTTTGCCGTCCACTGTGATAACTCCGTCACCGCCGATATTGATAACGCCAAGTTCTCTTCTCTGCAGGAAATACTCGGCACGAAGCTCTGCCCCTGCAAGAAGAGGAAGTTCTTTTGCAACCGGCGTTGCAGATCCGGTAATAATCCGGTCAATATGGCTGTACACCAGTTTGATTTCATCCGGTACAAAAACCTGCTCAATCAGAAACTCCTCGCGAAGGCGATCTGTCGTATAGTGTTTTACATCTTTTGGTGACGCTGCTGTTCTAAGTTCCATTTTTACTTCTCCCTTTCTTCTTGTGTTTTTGTTCTGATTCTACTTTATCACATAAATTTCTTTAATCTCTGCGTTTTTTGCACAAAACATGGAAGATCTGCCACTTTTTCGCTGATTTTGAATGTAGAAACCACGAAAGAATCGACGTCAGACTAATTTGCCGTGCCGTTCTCAATATGCAATCATAGGAATGGATTCTGCCTTTTCCCCGGTCGGCGGCTGGATTCCTGCTTTGACTGTATAAATTTCACTGCTGCATTCTTTCACCTTGTTCATCATCTCCGGATAGGCCTGAGAACAGATATCGAACAATCCGATATTATAGTTTTCCCCGTCAAACCGCCCGAGTGCAAACTGATCATAACACTGGAAATAGTGACAGCCAACACCATAAGGATGTGCAGCCGTCCGCTCACAGTAATAGCGATATGCAATTCCCCGGTCCGCCTGACTTGCAACTCCCTCAAGCCCTGTCGCTGTCGGTCCGGCATCCAGCGCGCCAAAATGGAATTCACCAATTACAATCGGCAGATCCACTCCAAGATCGACCACCCTCTGAAGATGCTTTGTCGGATCGACTGCATAACAATTGATGGAAAACACATCGAAATTTTCCCATCCGGTTACAAGATCTGCATCTGAAATCCATGCCCAGCGCATACCAAGGATCATATGGTTGGGATCTACCTGTCGGCATGCCCGGCAGGGGATCTCAACGTAAGCTCTCAGCATTCTTCTGGAAAATTCTTTCATATCCTTTTTGGCTTCCTCGGACCATTCGGACACATTTCTCTTTGGCTTTCTCAAATCATCAAAGCTGTCCAGACTGCAGTGATAAGCATCATTCAGCTTCCCGATGTTTTCGTATTTTTCTTTCAGAAACAGAATCAGTTTCTCTTTACATACGGTCTGTGCAGGATTGTACAGCACTTCATCCGCCAGCACCAGATTATCCACAAAAGCCCAGGCCGGTTCGTTGCGAAGGAAATAACCAATCATGAACGGATCTTCTTTTCTCTGCTCCAGCGCCTGCGCACACAAAACAGCTTCCTGCTCATATTCTTCACTCAGAACATCCGGAAAATCCCGGAAAATGGCCTGTTTCGTGCCCGGGAATTCCGGAAGTGACGTCACATAAGGGATCCCTGTCGTTCCAAGGATTCGTTCATCGCTCCAGTTCCCAAGGGTATTCATGCCATATGCTTTTAACTGTCCGGTAATCATTTTCTTCCATTTCTCATACCATTCCTCACCGAATACACGGTACAAATTTGCCGCTCCATAATTAAACAGCATTCCGTTTCTTTTGGACTCTTTATTGCCGTGATACCATCCCATTCGCTGGAACATCTGTCCAAAAACAGAATCATCCTCCCCCGGAAGCCAGTCCAGCCACTTCTCAATTCCATCCACACGACCATCCACTCCCGGATTCACACAGTCCGGCCCCACACTGAAAAATGCATACCCTTCCGGATCAGCCAGATACCATCTGCCGTCTATCTTCTTTCTGGTAAAATATCCTGTTCCATCTCCGATTTTTTTTGATTTCCAGCCGCCAAATGCAGACCAGTCTGAGAAAGGATATTCTCCTGTACTTTCTTTCTCCTGCTGCAGCAGACATTCTTTCAGTTCCTGTTCTCCTGTTATTTTGGATTTCCACTGCTTTTGTTTGTTCTGTCCCAGTTTGTCCACCAGTTTCTCATCCTGCAGCAGATCAAATACCGGAACGTCTTCCGACAATGTTAAATCCGAAATCTCAAATATCTGATCGTGAAAAGCCGGAAGCGCCTCCAGCACAATCCGGTCAATCTCTTCCGGAACGACTCTTCTTCCATGGCACACCTGTTTCAGCTGTCCTTCGTTTGCTTCGGGGAACAAAATGTGACCATCCATCCAGCTTCTGTCAATGCAGATCGGGGTCCGGATTCCCGGCAGAATTCCAAACTGCACATCGAATACCGGATCGGATCCCTCATCCTTTACATACACCCGCAGAGCCAGTACGGCACTGTGTTCCTCGCATACTTTCAGATAAAAAGACAGATACCGTTCTTCGCAGTCAATTACTTCCGGAAGCAGCAATCCTGCTCCCTCTGCTTTCATCCGCAGTCTGGATACCCCGTCCTTTTTCTGTAAAAATGCAACACCACCCTCAAACATTTCCTCACGAATCTCAATTACCTGCATTTTTGCCTTCTCCCTGTCCATTTTTTGTCGTAAAGACTGCTTTCTGCTTCTTATTTTAACGTCTTTATGCCGGATACTCAAGCATATTTACACAAAAAAAATCCCGGAACATCAGCACTTATGCAGCGATATTCCGGAACCTTTTCTTATCTTTCTCTTCCGCTTATTCTATTACCATTTTGGATGTATCCCGGGACAATGACGAACCTTCTGCGCCGCTCTCATCTCCACATAACAGCCGCAGATCCTGCACATTCCGGACAAAAGATTCTCACACGTTTTACAGGCAGCAAGCCGTTCTTCGTATTCTTCCTTTGAAGTCCGCTCCTCCTCATCCATCCGTGCAATATACTCATACATGTTTTGAAAATAGCCTGCCTCGTCCATTTCCCTGAGAAGGCATTTCTTACAGACTCTGATCTTCCTATCCATAGCATCTGCCCCCGCACGTTCGAATCCGTCCTTTGATCCAATCCTTTCTCAGGAAACTGCAATGTGCAGTACACTGCATGCCGGAATTGTAAAAGCAATTCCTCCATGTACTTTTGAGACGCCATCAAAACTTTGTACCTTTACGCAATCCGGATCCTCAAAAGTATTTTTCTCATGCATTTCTCCAGTCACAATCTCTGCCATAATCTGTTCCGGTCTCATTCCAAGGATCGCAGCCTCAATCGGATAGGCATTCTCCAGATCCAGATTTGTCATCGTAATGTGCATCACGCCGTTTGCATCTACAGACACCGATTCTGTCAGGTTTGGAACCATGTTATTCTCCTCAACGCCGACTTCTTTTGTCTCAAGAGTGCTGTCGCAGAGCTCTGCATCCTGATGATACTTGTACATGTCAAATACATGATAGGTCGGCGTTTTGATCATCTTTGCGCCTTCCGTCAGGATAACCGACTGAAGCACGTTTACCATCTGGGCAATATTGGCCATTTTTACGCGATCGCTGTGTTTATTGAAAATATTCAGGTTGATACCTGCCACCAACGCATCTCTCATGGTATTCTGCTGATAAAGAAATCCCGGATTGGTTCCCGGCTCCACATCAAACCAGGTGCCCCACTCGTCGACAATCATTCCGATTTCCTTCTTTGGATCAAACTGGTCCATAATCGCTCCGTGACGCGTGATCAGTTCTTCCATATACAGTGTTTTCTTCATCGTCTGATACCACATTTTTTCGTCAAACTCGGTAGCACTGCCCTTATTCTCCCATCCGCCCGGATGCGTATAATAATGAAGAGACAAACCATCCATAAAGCCATGCTGACCGTCGCCGTTTCTGCGGCAGCAGGTTTTTAACACTTCCTGTGTCCACTCATAGTCATCCACATTGGCTCCGCAGGCGATCTTCTGTATTTTTTGATTTCCCGCATAATTTCTCACATATGTCTGATATCTGCGATACATGTTTCCATAAAACTCCGGATTCATATTTCCGCCGCAGCCCCAGTTCTCATTTCCCACACCGAAGAAATCCACTTTCCATGCTTTTTCATGACCATTCTCTGCACGAAGATCAGCCATCGGGGAAACGCCTTCAAATGTCATATACTCAACCCATTCCGACATTTCCTGCACGGTTCCGCTTCCCATATTTCCATTAACATAAGTCTCACACCCCAATTGGCGGCAAAGCTCAAAATATTCATGGGTTCCAAAGCTGTTATCCTCTACAACGCCGCCCCAGTGGGTATTCACGATTTTCTTACGTTTTTCTTTTGGCCCGATACCATCCTTCCAATGGTATTCATCGGCAAAGCAGCCTCCCGGCCAGCGAAGAACCGGCACTCTGATCTGTTTTAACGCCTCCACCACATCTGTACGCATGCCGTTCACATTGGGGATCTCTGAATTCTCTCCAACATAGATGCCTTCGTAGATACAGCGTCCCAGATGTTCTGAAAACTGCCCCTGAAGCTCCTTGTGAATCCTGGAGAGTTTTTTGTTCGCATTAATCACTAATTTTGCCATACTGCCATTCCTTTCCGGATCGTTTTTTTCTATTATACTTGTTGTTTCTCCCCTCGTCAAACAGCATACAAGTTTCTATTTTTTCCTGTCATCAGTTTAAAAGAGGGTATCATATCTTCGCGACACCCTCTTTTAAACCCATTATTTTTTATTTCCTCATCTGTTTTTTCCGGAAATCAGCTTTCCCCAGTAGGCTTGTCCGAAACGATCTATTCCGGTTACCGCCACCGCCATCTTCTGATTCTCAAAATCCCAACAACGATAAACCCTGCCTTTGAACAGATAAATACTATACTCATCCAGATCGTATTCTCTGGAGTATTTCATTTCATTGCTGTCATCATCCAGAAGAACAATCTCCCAGCGGCCTCTTACCTCCCAGGCCGGAATCAGGTTCAGATCCTCACCGGTATACGGCTCGGGACCAAGCACCGGCCAGCCCTCCTGAAACATCATCGGCCGTACAAACAGATAGTGTTCCAGATAACTGTCCTGGCTGTCTCTCTTCTGGAAACGTCTGCAGGATGGAGAACCATCCCTGATGTGGTGTACAAAGAAATAATTACCCGTCCTGGGATCATGGAAAGGAACCCCATGGCCAGGTGCCCGGAAGCCTCCCCAGGACCATCCATTTTCTTCCTGTACCGCATTCGGATTCTCAGCTTTAAATTGATAGCTGTTGGCAATTTTCAGACCCATGGATTCTTCCACCAGATCTCTTCCATCCAGATCAAGATATGGCCCTTCCACATTCAGGCTTCTTCCCACACGAATATCGTAATTCGATCCAAGCCAGCCGTAAGACTGAAACAGATAATAATATCCGGTTTCCGGAACATATATGACGGACGCACCCTCCGGACCGTTCAGCAAACCATTGGGAGCTTTTCTGGAAATACAGATTCCTGTCTCTTTTGGATCCCCCGACAGAGCAAGACCTGTCTCATCATCCAGTTTTTTCAAATAAATGCCGCCGAAATAAGAGCCGTACACCAGATAGCAGTTTCTGCGGTCCCGAACCACATGGGGATCAATTGCGTTTGGACTGGTCGTTCCGGTCCCCCAGCTGTCCATTACCACGCCTCTGTTCACAAAAGGACCCAGCGGATTTTTGGCAACTGCCAGCCAGATTCTGGATTCGTAACTTCCGAATGCTCTGGTAGCGGCATAATACATCCGATATTCACCATTGACATATTCCACAAAGGGTGCCCAGAAACTAACCGTATCGGAGTACTCTCCATTATCCTTTCCCTCTGCCACAGACTCCTCCGACAAAACAGTTCCTTCGTACCGGAAATGAATCAGATCTTCGGAGCTGCGCACCGGAATTCCAATTCTGTCATTTAATCCGTGCTGCGGCTGATAAATATCTGTACTGTAAGAATAATAGCGTTTCGTAACAGGATCCCACATCATGGAAGGATCATGTGCCCCCAGAGATGGATTCTTCTGCACATCATAATCGTTTAGTTTCAAGATACCATCCATATATCTACTCCTTATCTCTCGTCGTATTCAGCAATCTTTCACTAAGTTCCATTATAATGAATCTTTTCCTTGATGAAAAGGTGAAATAATCACCTATTTTCGTTCTTGAATTTGTGCATTTCTCACAATCGTCTAAAATGCACTGCTGTACTCACTGATTCGATTCA
>JAQYOA010000166.1 GCA_028727605.1 Lachnospiraceae bacterium | reverse complement strand
GTCTATACCAATCAGGGCAAGCTGAATCTGTTTAATCAGAAATACGAACTGGATCCAAAACCGATCGAGGAAGGCTGTCAGTGCCCTGCCTGCCGTCATTACAGCAGAGCTTACATCCGTCACCTGCTGAAGGCAAAAGAGATGCTGGGCATGAGACTTTGCGTGCTCCACAATCTGTATTTTTATAATACAATGATGACCGAGATCCGTACTGCCCTGGAGAATGGAAATTTTGCTTCCTACAAGCGGGCAAAGCTGGACGGTTTCATGGAGAATGACGGGAACCGGAAATAGGGAAAGTTGTGAATTTTTCATAAAAAGTCTTGCTCAAACTACTCAAGTTGTGTATTATGGTAATAGTGTCTGATTTTGTAGGTAATAAGGAGGAAAAGAAATGTTTTTAGCAGATGCGACAAGTGTAGAAGCTGGCGCAATGAGCGGCGGTATGCTGATTATGTGGATTGTAATCATGTTTGGTATGATGTATTTCCTGATGATTCGTCCTCAGAAGAAGGAGCAGAAGAAACTTCAGGCAATGCTCAATGATATGGAAGTTGGAGATGCGGTTGTAACAACCAGCGGTTTTTACGGTATTGTCATTGATATCACCGATGATGATGTGATTGTAGAATTCGGAAATAACAAAAACTGCCGTATTCCGATGAGAAAAACAGCAATTTCCGAGGTGGAAAAACCGGAACTTGCCAGAGCAGAAGTGGAAAAAACAGAGAAATCAAAGAAATAAAGTCATGGAAATGAGACCGCTGCAGCGGGATCGGCCGGAATTCCCTTTGGGTTGGGGACATCGGCCGGAGTGCTGTCAGCGGTTTTTGTGTGCGAAAGATTTTTGGATATTTGTCTTTGAAAGAGAATATTTTTGGCTAAAACAGAGAAAAGATGGGATTTTCAGTTCCGTATCTGCAATTACATATTGAAATAAGGAAAAAAATGACGTATAATTAATGACTAATACTGAATTGCTTCTAAAAATAAGAAGTAATTGAATGGAAAAGAGGGAGAAACATTATGGAATACCACATTGGTTTAATACATGGAGACGGGATCGGACCTGAAATTGTAGAAGAAGGAAAAAAGGTTCTGGATGCCGTTTGTGAGAAATACGGACATACGTTTCATTACACCAATCTTTTGCTGGGCGGCGCATCCATTGATGTGCACGGTGTTCCGCTGACAGATGAAACAATCGAAGAGGCAAAGAAATGTGACGCAGTTTTGATGGGCTCCATCGGCGGCGATGCAAAGACCTCTCCCTGGTATCGGCTTTCACCGGACAAACGGCCGGAAGCAGGTCTTCTGAAGATCCGCAAGTCTCTGGGACTGTTCGCAAATCTTCGTCCGGCTTATCTGTATCAGGAGCTGAAAGCCGCATGCCCGTTAAGAGAAGAGATTATCGGGGACGGCTTTGATCTGCTGATTATGCGGGAACTGACCGGAGGCCTTTATTTTGGCGAGCGCAGCACAGTGGAAGAAAATGGTATCCGGAAAGCAACCGACACACTGACCTACAATGAGAATGAGATCCGCCGGATTGCCATCCGTGCCTTCGACATTGCGATGAAGAGAGGCAAAAAGGTGACAAGCGTGGATAAAGCCAACGTTCTGGATTCCTCCAGACTCTGGAGAGCAGTAGTGGAAGAGGTTGCAAAGGATTATCCGGAAGTGACGCTGGAGCATATGCTGGTTGATAACTGTGCGATGCAGCTGGTCCGCAATCCGGGACAGTTCGACGTGATTCTGACAGAGAACATGTTCGGTGACATCCTCTCTGATGAGGCGAGTATGGTGGCAGGCTCCATCGGTATGCTCTCTTCTGCAAGCCTGAACGAGACGAAATTCGGTCTGTATGAGCCAAGCCACGGTTCTGCACCGGATATCGCGGGACAGAACATTGCCAACCCGATTGCCACGATTCTCTCAGCGGCTATGATGCTTCGCTATTCTCTTGATCTGGATCAGGAAGCAGAGGCAGTGGAAGCAGCCGTTCAGAAAGTATTAAGCGATGGTTACCGTACCGTGGACATTATGTCTGAGGGATGTACAAAAGTATCCACTACCGAGATGGGTGACCTGATTGTAAAAGCACTTTAAGTTCTTTATGAAACGATAGAAAACAGCTAAAGGAGAAAAATCATGAAAAGTGATGCAGTAAAAAAAGGAATTGCACAGGCGCCGCAGCGTTCTCTGATGCGTGCACTGGGCCTGACGGAAGAAGAAATGGAAAAACCGCTGGTAGGTATTGTCAGCTCTTATAATGAAATTGTTCCGGGTCATATGAATCTGGATAAAATCACAGAGGCAGTAAAGCTTGGTGTTGCAGAGGCCGGCGGTACACCGATTGTATTCCCGGCAATCGCTGTCTGCGATGGTATTGCGATGGGACATATCGGAATGAAGTATTCTCTGGTTACCCGCGATCTGATTGCGGATTCCACCGAATGTATGGCACTGGCACATCAGTTTGATGCGCTGGTCTGCATTCCGAACTGCGATAAGAACGTTCCCGGTCTTCTGATGGCTGCAGCGAGAATCAATGTTCCGACCGTATTTGTCAGCGGCGGTCCGATGCTGGCAGGACACGTAAAAGGTGAGAAGAGAAGTCTTTCCAGTATGTTTGAAGCAGTTGGCTCCTATGCGGCTGGTACAATGACTGAGGAAGATGTTTACGAATTTGAGTGCAAGACCTGTCCGACCTGCGGTTCCTGCTCCGGTATGTATACCGCGAACAGCATGAACTGTCTGACCGAGGTACT